>JAFZRB010000058.1 GCA_017620115.1 Clostridia bacterium
AGGCCTGCTGGCCGTCTCGGCGCAGGCGCTGGCCAGGCTGGCCGGCCATTTGCAGCCGCGGCGTCTGCTCAGGATGGATGTGAAAACCCTTCCTGAGGCGTGGCGCACGATGGTGGTCATGCCGGTGCTGCTTTCCTCGCCCGCGCAGGCCGCGCAGGCGGTTTTTCGGCTGGAAACGCTTGGCTGCCTCGAAGAGGACGCCATGCTGTCGTTCGCGCTGCTGGGCGACCTGCCGGACGCGGCCTCCGCCGAAACGCCCGACGATCAGGCCATCCTCTCGGCCGCGCGCGAAGCCGTGGACGCGGCCAACCGGCGCGCAAGCCGGAATGATAAATACCTGCTGCTCACGCGGCGGCGCGAGGCCGTTCCCGGGGAAGGGCGATTCATGGCTCCCGATCGCAAGCGCGGCGCGCTGAACGCGCTCACAACGCTGCTCACCGGCGGCGAGAACCGCTTCGAGCAGCCGGACGCGGCGGCGCTGGCCGGGGGCCGCTTCGCCTTCATGATCGCGCTGGACGCGGACACGAAGATGCTGCCCGGCACGGCCGGCCGGCTCGTGGGCACGCTGGCGCACCCCCTCAACCGCGCGAAATACGCCGTGCTCGCGCCGCGCATGGAGCTGGCGGCCGAGAGCGTTGTCAATAAATTCGTGCGGGTGTTCGGCGGCGAGGGAGGCGTGGACGCCTACCCCACGGCCGTGTCGGATCTGTGGCAGGATCTCGCGGGCGAAGGCTGTTTCGGCGGCAAGGGCGTCATCGACATCGCCGCCTTTCAGCGCGCCATGGAGGCGGCGAAGCTGCCCGCCGGGCGCATCCTCAGCCACGATCTCCTGGAAGGCCTGATCGCCGGCGCGGGGCATATCGGCGATACGGCGCTGTTCGAGGGATATCCGAAGCGCGCGCGGGCCTGGTTCGACCGGCTGCACCGATGGACGCGCGGCGACTGGCAGCTGGTCGGCTTTCTCTTCCGGCGCGGCTTCAGCGGGCTGGATCGCTGGAAGCTGGCGGCCAACCTCGTGAGGCCCCTCGCGTCCGTCGGCGCGTGGCTGAGCCTGGCGCTCGGCTTCATGCTTGGCCAGTGGACGCTGGTCGCCGCGGGTCTCCTGCCCGCGGCGGCTCCGTTCCTGCTGAATCCGTCGTTCAAAAAAGACGCGCTTGACGGACTGGTCATGCGCTTTTCCCTGCTGCCGCACGAAGCCTGGGTCTCGGCGGACGCCGTGCTCCGCACGCTGTTCAGGCTGCTCGTGTCAAAGAAACGCCTGCTCGAATGGGTCACGGCGGACGACGCCGAGCGGCGGGGCGGCGCGCTGAATCCCTGGCCCAGCCGGATCGGCGCGCTGTGCCTGCTGGCGGCGATTCCCGGGCAGCCTGCGCTGATCCTGCCCATAGCGCTCATTGCGGCGCTGTGGGCCACGGCTCCTGCGCGCGTGGGCGAGTGGGAGAAGCCGAAGGAAGCGTATGCCTTCAGCGAAGGGCAGCGCGCGCGGCTGCTTGGGCTGGCGGAGCGCACATGGCGTTTCTTTGCGGAAAACACGCCGGAAAACGGTCTCACGCCGGACAACGTCCAGCTCGAACCGCCGCGCGGCGCTGCCATGCGCACGTCGCCCACGAACATCGGACTGTACCTAACGGGCTGCGCCGCCGCCTGCTTCCTGAACATCATCGCGCCGGCGGAACGCGACCGGCGCCTGCGCCGGGCGGCGGAGACGCTCGAGCGCCTTGAAAAATGGCGCGGGCATCTCTACAACTGGTATGACATCCGCGACGGGCGACCGCTCGCGCCGCGCTATGTTTCTTCGGTGGATTCGGGCAATCTGGCGGCGTCTCTTCTGCTGTGCGCGCGGGTCGCGGACGACAATGGCCTTCGGGCGCGGCTGGAGGCGCTGGCGCGCGGCATGGATTTCCGCGCCCTGTTCGATGAAAAAAGGAAGCTATTCCACATCGGAACAGACGTTGAAAACGGACGGATGAGCGAATCGCATTACGACCTGCTCGCCTCGGAATCGCGCATACTGAGCTATGCGGCCATGATGCTGGGGCAGGTTTCCTGCGCTCATTTCGCGCGCCTGGGCCGCGCTTGCGCGCGCGTGGACGGCGGCGGCGCGCTCATCTCATGGAGCGGAACGATGTTTGAGTATCTGATGCCTTCGCTGTTTCTGCCGGTATGGGAAAACACGCTCATCGGTCGGACGAACAGGCGTATCGTGGCGGCCCAGAAGGCGCGCCGCATGACGCGCGGGGGCACGGTCATGCCCTGGGGTATATCCGAATCGGGCTTCTATGCCTTCGATCGGCAGCTGAACTACCAGTACCGCGCGTTCGGCCTGAGCGAGGCGGCGCTGCGCGGAGAGCGGCAGGACGACGTGGTCGCGCCGTATGCCTCCGTGTTGGCGCTCGGCTGCGACGGCGAGGCCGCGATGGAGAACATCGAGCGCATGGCGGCGCTGGGCTGGGAGGACGAACAGGGCTTTTTCGAGGCGGCGGACTGCGACGCCTCGCGCATACCGGAAGGCGCGCCTTATCGGCTGGTGAAAAGCCATATGGCGCACCATCAGGGCATGATCCTGGCCGCGCTGTGCAACGCGCTGACGGACGACGCCCTCGTGAAGGCGTTTATGGCCCGGCCCGAGGCGCGGGCGCTGGCGCTGCTCCTGCAGGAGCGCGACACCCCCGCCGTGCGCTTCGCGGCGCGCCGGGAGAAGCGCCCACCCGCCCGACGCGCCGCTCCTGCGCAGGGCCGCGAGGCGCGTCCGGATGAATGCGACGCGCATCTCATGAGCGGCGGCGGCGTGCTTCTGGCCTGTACGGCGCAAGGCGCGTCCTTTGCGCGCACGCGCGAGGGCCTGCTTTTGAACCGCCGCCAGGCCGATCCCGCCATGCCGCCTGAGGGCTTCTTTATACACGCGCGCGCGGCGGGAGAGGCCGTCGCGCTGATCGGAGGCGCGGTCTGTCCCGGTTGGCGGCGCGAGACGCGCTTCGAGCCGGGCATGGCGGTGTTCTCGCTCGCGAACGAAAGGGCGAAGCTGCGCTGCGCGCTGAGCGTATCGCCGGAGGACGGCGCGATCCTGCAGCGCGTGACGCTGGAAAACCTGACGGACGATCCCATGGACATCGAAGTGACGAGCTGCTTTGCCGTGGCCCTGGCGAAGGAGAGCGACTATGAAGCGCATCCCGCGTTCCAGAACCTTTTTGTCGGCAGCGAATATCCGGAGAGTGGAATGCTCGTCTTCACCAGGCGGCCGCGTTCCGCCCATGAGAAATGGCCTCAGCTCGTCCACATGGCGCTGGACGCGGACGGCGCGGCCCTGAGCTGGGAGACGGATCTCGACAGGCTGGTTCCCCGCAACCGCTCGATGAGTGAGTCGGACGCGCTGGCGCATACGCTTTCCGGCACGCTGGGCTATACGCTGAATCCCTGCTCCGCGTTGCGGCTTGCGATGCGGCTGAACGGGCGGGAGAAGCGGGAGACGGGATTCGCCGTCGGGCTGATCGGGCCGGGTGAACGCCGCGCCTTCCGCGAACGGCACGCCTCCGTTTCGTTGATTTGCCGCTCGGAGGAGCTGGCGGCGACGCAGGCGCGCTCGCTCATACGCTATCTCGCGCTGCCCGCCGGCGAAGCGGGGCTGATCGACCGAGCGGCCGCGCTCATGCTGCTGCCGCCGCGCGCCCCGGAACAGGAAGAAAACGATATACCCGCCGGGGATCTGCCGGCCAGCCTGCTGTGGCCGCTGGGCGTTTCCGGCGAGCGGCCGATGATCACGGCGGTCTGCCGCGGCGCAAGCGGTCTCGAGGCCGCTCGCGAAGCGTCGCTCGCCCATGAATACTATCGAAGCATGGGGCTTCCGGTCGACCTGCTGCTCGTGTGTGACGACGCGGGCGGCTACGACCAATCCGTGCGGGAACAGCTCGGCGCGCTCGCGGCGGGTCGCGAAAGCGCGCGCCTGATCGACGGCGCTTCGCTGAATGGCGATCAGCGCGCGCTGCTGCGTTTTTCCTCGGCGCTGTGTCTGGAAAACATGGGCTTTCGCGCGCGGGCGGGGACGGTTCTGGCGCGGCGCGCGGCTCCGCCGCCCAAGCCGGCGCTGTGCGCCTCGGAGAGCTTGCCGGCCGGGCCTGCGCCGGACGCCTTCAACGGGTGGGGCGGCTTTGCGGGCGACCGATATGTGATCGAGACGCCGCGCACGCCTGCGCCCTGGTGCAACATACTGTGCAACAAGCGCTTCGGCAGCATGGTCACGGAGCGCGGCGGCAGCTTCACGTGGTTTGAAAACAGCCGAAGCGGCCGGCTGACGCCCTTTTCCAACGATCCGCTGCGTGACGACCGCGGCGAATACATGCTGTTCGTCGGCGAGGCGTTCGCGACCGATCCCGAACGGATGGCCGCGCGCGTGACGCACGCGCAGGGCGAGAGCGTGTATGAAGGCGCGCTGAAAGGGCTTGCCTGGACGAGCCATGTGTTTGTGGACAGCGAATGGCCGGTGAAATGCCACCGCGTGACGCTGACGAACGGCGCGTCCGGCCCGCTGCGGCTGCGCGTTCAGGCGCAGATCGAATGGCAGATGGGCGCGTCGCACGGCGACATGCGATTTGTGCGCGGCGGCGCCGGAGAGGGCTTTTTATGGGCGCGCGGACAGATCGGCGCGGCGGCTTTCCTGGCGCTGGCCGGTGAGGACGCGCGCGCGGAAGGCGGATATCTGGCGCTGGACATCGAACTGGCGCCCGGTGAGGCAAGGACGTTCGACCTGCTGCTGGGCTGCGGGCACGCGCGGGAGGACATTCAGAAGACGCTGGCGGCCTGGACGCGCGCGGGCGGGGCAGATCGCCTGTCGCGCACGCTGGAGTTCTGGCGGGAGCGCCTGTCGCGCGCCGAGGTTCTGACGCCGGACGCGCGCCTCAACGCGCAGCTCAACCGGTTTCTGCCCTATCAGGTGATATGCGCGAGGCTGTACGGGCGCGCGGGCTGGTATCAGCCGGGCGGGGCCTACGGCTTCCGGGATCAGCTGCAGGATCAGCTGAGCCAGCTCCTGACGGCTCCGGGCGAAGCGCGCGAGCACATACTGCGCTGCGCGGCGCATCAGTTTGAATCGGGAGACGCGCAGCACTGGTGGCATCCGGAGAAGACCGGCGTGCGCACGCGCATATCGGACGATATGCTGTTCCTGCCCTATGTGACGGGCTGCTATGTGGCCGAAACGGGCGACGCGGGCATCCTCGACGAACGCGTGCCCTTCCTGAAGAACGCGCCCATTCCGGAGAACCGGGAGGACTGGTATGGCGAACCGGAGCGGGGCGGCGAGGCCACGCTGCGCGAGCACTGCCTGCGCGCCATCGCGCGGGCTGGCCGCACCGGCGCGCACGGCCTTCTGCTGATGGGCTCAGGCGACTGGAACGACGGCATGAACCGCGTGGGCGCGAAGGGCCGCGGCGAAAGCGTGTGGCTCACCGAGTTCATGGTCGCGGTGATCCGGCGCTTCGCCCCCTGCTGCCCGGCGGAGGAAAGCGAAAGGCTGAAAGCGCTCGCGGCGCGGTTGAAGGAAGCCCTGGAGCGCGAGGCGTGGGACGGGAAATGGTATCTGCGCGCGTTCGACGACGGCGGTATGCCGCTGGGCGGGCACGCCGCGCAGAGCTGCCGCATCGACTCGCTGCCGCAGAGCTGGGCCGTGGCGGCGGGGCTGGATCGCGTGCGGTGCGGCGAGGCGATGGACGAGGTGATGAAGCAGCTCGTCGACCGGGAAAATGGCCTCGTTCGCCTGTTGACGCTGCCCTTCGACGGCGACGCCGATCCGGGCTACATCAGGGGCTATCCGCCGGGTGTGCGCGAAAACGGAGGGCAGTATACGCATGCGGCGTGCTGGGTCGTGCTGGCGCTGGCGAAACTGGGCCGCGCGGACGAGGCCTGGGCGGTATTCCGCACGTTGCTGCCCGCCTCGCACGCCGACACGGCGGAGAAGGCGGCGCGTTACCGCGTGGAGCCCTACGTGATGGCCGCCGACATATACGACGGAGCGCCCCACGCCGGCCGCGGCGGCTGGACGTGGTACACCGGCGCGGCGGGCTGGATGCTGCGCGCGACGTGGACGGGCCTTCTGGGCCTCGAAAAGCGCGGCGACGCGGTGAGCATGCGCGCGCTGCTGCCCGCCGAATGGAACGAGGTTTCGGCCGTGCTGCGCGTGGGCCGTTCGACCTACACGCTGACCTCCTCCCGCGCCTGTGCGGAGGTCCGCCTGGACGGCGAGCCCTGCCCGGACGGCGTGATCCGCCTCGTGGACGACGGCGCGCAGCATCGCGCGGTGTTCCCGGCGCGGGCGGGGGAGCAGGGGGAAGGGTGAGCCGAAGCCGGTTTTCGCGTGGGCGTTAATTCTGTGCGGGATGAAACAAAAGCCGCTTCTCATGTCTCTTTATATATGTATCCGGATACGAACGAAAGCAAGGGAGTGGACGCATTGCCGACGGAGGAGAGAAAGGCGCTGTTTGCCGAAACGGTACGCGAGCGCGAGAAATCGCTCTACCGCGTGGCGCTTTTGATGCTGCGCAGCCCGGCCGACGCTGAGGACGCCGTTTGCGACGCCGTCGAGGCCGCGTGGCGGCGCATCGACCGCCTGCGCGACGAGGCCGCGCTGCCCGCGTATCTTACGGCGTGCGTGGTGAACGCCTGTCGCGGCGTACTGCGCCGCCGCAGGCGTGAGCAGACTGTGGACGACCTGACGCCTTACGCGCCGGTCACGCATCCCGAATTGCCGGTGTG
>JAFZRB010000059.1 GCA_017620115.1 Clostridia bacterium
GCGCCTGGATGGTCACGTCCAGCGCGGTGGTCGGCTCGTCGCAGATGAGGATCTTCGGCTGGCAGCTGAGCGCGATGGCGATCACGATACGCTGGCGCATGCCACCCGAATACTGGAAGGGATAGTCGTCGAAGCGCTTCTCCGGCTCGGGAATGCCCACCTTGCGCATGATCTCGATGGTGCGCGCTTTGGCCTCGGCCTGGCTGCATTTCTGGTGCTTGAGGATCACCGTCATGATCTGCTTGCCGATGGTGATGACCGGGTTGAGGCTGGTCATGGGATCCTGGAAGACGGTGGCGATGCGGCGGCCGCGAATCTGCTGCCAGTCGTTGGTATACTTCACGTGGGCGCAGTCGATCATGGCCCAGCCGTGAATCACGCCGGCCCGCTCGTCGGTCGAGCGGTATTCCACGTAGAACACCGCCGTCTGGAAGATGCGCCGCTTCACGTCCTGGTCGTTCAGGTCTTCGCCGAGCGCCATGGCGTCGCGGAAGGCGCGGTTCAGCTTGCGAATGAAGCCGATCTGCGATTTGATGGGATAGCGCCCGATAGATAGCAGCACTTCCTTGGCGAGCACCTCGTTGCGCGCGAGCGTTTCGTCGGCGAGGCCGTTGGGGTTGGCGGGGTTGTCCGGCGCGGCGATCTTCCGCTCGCGCTCGGCCTTCAGGCGGTCGAGCTCCGCCCTGTCCTCGGCCTGGCGCTTCGCGTCCGCCTTATAGGCGTTTTCGCGCGACGCGATCAGCGCCTCCCGCTCTCCTTCGACGGCCTTGAGCTGATCGTCGAAGGCCTTCAGTTTCTCCTGCGAGGCTTTGATCTCGGCGGCGTCGGCGGCGCTGTGGCGGTCGAGCGTGAGCACGTAGTTGCGCAGGTCGACCGCGTTGTCGCGCAGCTCCTTCATGCGGCGCTGGAAATCCTCTTCCTCGGCTTCGGAGAGGGACTTCACATGCTTCATATCCGCTTCCTTCGCGAGGATCTGGCGGTATTCCGCCGCGCCGCGCTCCAGCGGGGAATACCTGTTGAGCACGCCGGTGAGGTATTTGAGGAGCCGCCTGTTGTACGGCGTGAGTTTGACGTCGGTCTTTGAAACCTCGTCGTCGGAAAATATGATGCTGCCCTCGGAAATGAAGCCGTTGGCGTCCAGCATGCCGGCGAAGGTTTTCGTCAGAACCGATTTGCCCGAGCCGCTCTCGCCCACGATGGCGAGCGACTCGTTTTCATAGATATCGAGCGACACGTCGCGGATGGCTGTGAGGATGCGGCCGCGCACGTTGAACTTGACGCTCACGTTTTTCAGCGAAAGGAGGACTTTCTTTTCTTCTGCCATGACGTCGCCCTCCCTTACATATGCGTTCTCGGGTCAGAGGCGTCAGCCAGGTTCTGGCCCAGAACGTAGAGAATGATGGTTATGGCCGCGGCGATGGCCACCGGCGGCCAGAACTCCCAGGGATAGATCAGGAAGGCGGACTGCGCCTCCTGGATCATGCGGCCCAGCGAGGCCACGTCGGCGGAGAGACCCACGCCGATGTAGGAGAGGAACACTTCCATGGAAATGTAGCTCGGCAGTTCGGTGGCCAGCAGCGTCACGATGACGCTGGTGAGGAAGGGCAGGATGTTCTTGGAGATCATGCGGGGAATGGGCGTGCCCAGGCAGCGCGAGGCCAGCGAATACTCGCGGTCGCGGATGATGAGCACCTGCGTGCGGAAGAAGTAGGCGATGCCCAGCCAACCGGTCACGGTCAGCGCGAACACGAAGCTCCAGAAGCCCGCGCCGATGATGTACACCAGCACGGAGATCAGCAGGATGTAGGGCACGTTGGCGATGATGTTGTAGATCACCAGCATCACCTGGTCGAACCGCTTCGAATAGCCCCACACCGCGCCCAGTATGATGCCGATGACCATGTTGATGGCCGCGCAGATAACGGCCAGCACCACGCTGGTGCGCGCGGAGGCCCAGATGCCGTAGAATATGGAGTTGCCCTGAGCGCCCGTGCCGAAGAGCCACTTCATCGAGAAGCCGCCGAAATAGTCCATCGCGGCCTTCGGGTTAAGATGGTAGGTTCTGGCGTCCGTCACGTTCTCAAACGGCACATAGGGACAGAAGACTGGAATGAGGAAGCTGCTGACGATCAGCAGGATGAACAGCCCGATCAGCGCGATGTTGATCTTCTTGCGGAAGAACACGCGGAACACGCTGGCCCAGTAGGAATAGCGCGGCGCGGTGATCTTCTCGGACTGAATGGTATCCCTGTCGATAAAGCGGAACAGGTCGTCCTGCTTGTTCATGGTCTGCTCGGACATTACCGACCGCCTCCTTTGCTGGCCGAGAGCGAAATGCGCGGATCGTACCTGGCCATCAGCAGATCGCCCAGGATGATCGAGATAATGGACAGCGAGGTGTAGAACACCGTGCAGGCCACGATGATGCCGTTGTCGTGTCCGCTGATGGCGGCGGTGAGCAGGTTGCCCACGCCCGGCATGGCGTAGACGCGCTCGGTGATGATCGCGCCTGTGAGGCAGCCCAGAATGCTGCCCGGGATGCTGTGAATGATCGGGATCATGGCGTTGCGCGAGATGTGCGTGGAGAAGATCTCGCGTTCGCTCAGGCCCTCGGCGCGGGCGAACTTCACGTAGTCAGAGTTCATCTGGTCGATCATGTAGCGCCGCATCCACTTCATCAGGCTGCCCACCTCCGGCAGGGCCAGCGAGATGACGGGCAGGAAATAGGCGAGTATCTTCGCCTCGGCGGTGGCGAATTTATAAGGCAGGCCAAACAGCTTGGTGCCGACGGTGGCGAACAGGAAGATGTAGGCCAGCCGGGGCACGGCCATGATGAAGATGATGTAGCCGTTGCCGATCTTGTCGCCCCAGCCGTCCTTGTGGCGCGCCATGGCGATGCCCAGCGGCAGGCCCAGGAGGTACGCGATGATGGTGGCGATGATGCCGGCCACGAAGCTGTTCTCCAGCATGGACAGGCCGCTGAAGCGGTAGCTGTTGGCGGTGTACTGATCGGGATACTGGGTCATCTCCGTCTTGGTGCGGGGATTGTAGTTGTAGGTAAGGGTATGGAAATCGATGGCGGACTCGATGTACTGATCCGTGCCGATCTGGGCGGGATACTGCGTGAGCGTCTTCATCTGGTCGCCCGTCGGCCGGCTGATGACCTGGGTGATCTCCTGCCCGCGGTACTTGGTGTAGGAGGTGCCCAGGTTCAGGTGGATGAAGTTCTGGTGCAGGAACGGGAAGCGCCCGTCCACATACAGCAGGTATTTATGCGTCGTGCCGGAACCCACAACGGCGTAGAAACCGCTGTAGGGATCCTTCTCGACGCGGATATAACGCGCCGTGAGCTCGGGATCGGTCACGTCGCGGGTGGTTTCGATGGAAATGAGGTGGGTGAAGTAGTCCCACACGCGCAGGAACACGCTCTTCTCATGAACGGCCAGCAGATAGCCGTTGCCGCCGCTCTTCACCTTGCCGGATTTCGAGCGGTCGGGCGCGAGGTATGTGATGGTGTAGCCTTTGCCCTCGTACAGGGCCATGAATTCCTGAACCGAGGCGTTCTCGAGGTAGGTCGTCTCGTCCTGGATGGCTTCTTTGTCGGCCTTGTAGCCGGCGTCCTTGGTATAGTCGCTGCCCAGCAGCGGCTCGTATTTGTTCTTCAGGAAGTTGGAATAATCCGAGAAGTCCAGATAGCCATACTTTGAATACATGGTGTATTCATAGATCGCGCGGTCGTTGCTGCTCTTCTTGTTCCACATGTCATCCTGCTGGAAAATGACGTTCCGGTTGATCAGCGAATAGACCAGCAGCATGACTGTGGCCACCACGACGATCAGCGAGAAGACCGAAAACAGGATGCGTTTTCCCATGTATCTTTTCATGAATACACCAACCTACGATTGAAATTTGGGAAATGCGCCCGGAGGGCGAAAAAGCAACAGTTGGGGAAGCGGCGCGCGGCCGCTTCCCCATCAGTGGCTTGCTTCACACGAAGCCGGCCCGGCGGTTTAGAACAGACCAAGCACCTTGGTCATGTAGCCGGCGCCGCCGCCCAGCATGGTGTTCAGGTAGGTATTGGGATCGCCGTAGTCCGGGCCCCAGCCGGAGCCGTAGAAGAAGTCGAAGTTGCCGGCCTCGCCGTTGGCGGCGCGGTAGCCGGAGGCATAGAAGTCATCGGTGGTGGTGGCCTCGATCAGGTTGATCTGAACGTTCTCGGCGCCCAGGCAATCCTCGATGACCTGCTTCACGGCCTGAGCCTGCGCCGTGTTGTTGGCGTTGGTGGACAGGTACTCGACATCGATCTGGATGGGCCAGCTCACGCTGTCGCCCAGCTCTTCCTTGGCCGTGGCCAGGCACTCCCTGGCGTAGTCGGGATCATACCAGCCATCGATGCCGTCTTCGGTCTTGATGTGGGCGTCCATCTGATCCAGATAGAACTGCACCAGCGCGCCGTACATGGTGCCGGCGGGGAACTTGTTGCCATCGGCGTCCTCGGCGTCGGCAGCCAGCTGCACGAACTCGGGATGGGTGTACATGTTGCGCAGGCTGGTGTACTTCAGGTCTTCGCCGTTCGCCACCGCGTTGTAGGTGCCGCGGTCGAAGGCGTGCAGGAAGGCCTTGCGGAAGTTGATGTTCATCAGAGCGGTCTGAGTGTCGATCTTCTGCTGCTCGGTCTTCGGGGACTTCATGGCGCCGCTGGCCAGCTCGAAGGTGCCGCGGTTAACGTTCAGGCCACCGAAGAAGGTCGTGGACTGCGTGTCGGCGATGACGGCGCACTTGTCGAAGTTGCCGTCTTCCTTGGCCATCGCCAGGGTGCCGTTGGCCTCGCGCAGGGTCATGTTGAAGGTGTAAACGCCAGCCACAACGTCGTTGTAGAGCTGCACGGGGTTGGAGCCGTCGTCATAGATCCAGCGCACGGAGTCCAGGGTGACCTTGTCGGCGTCATAGTAGGCGGGGTTCTTCTCAACCACGATCTCGGAGTCCGTAACCAGCTTCTTGAGCAGGAACGGGCCGCAGTAGACCTGGGAGGACACGTCGGTGTTCTTGCCGAAGGTGTAAGCGGAGGTGTCGGTGGACGCCTCAGCGTACTCGTCGCGGCCGAACACGCCGCCATGGCTCAGATACCAGTCTTCGCAGATGGGCAGGAAGCAGGAATAGGTGAGCATGGTCATGAAGTAGGAGGTGGGAGCCTCGAGGGTGATGACCAGCGTGGTGTCGTCGGGCGCTTCATAGCCCACGTCTTCCCACGCGCCGCCGTTCAGATACTCGGAAGCGCCCTTCACGATGCCCTCGACCAGCCACTCAAGGCCGCCGTTGGCGTCCAGCATGTGATGGAAGCCCGCCACGAAGTCGCCGGCCACCACGGGAGCGTACTCGGCGCCCTCGGAGGTGTACCACTTCGCGTCGTCGCGGAGGTGGAAGGTGTAGGTCAGGCCGTCTTCGGAGACTTCCCAGGAGGTGGCCAGCTTGGGCTCCATGACGCCCAGGTTGCTGTACTGCACCAGGCCGTCAACGGTCTGCACGGTCACTTCGGTATCGGCCTGCATGGAGGTGCTCAGCCAGTCCAGGGTGGCGGGGGCGGTGGCGAAGGTCAGCTTGTAGTCGTTGGCCTTGGTGTAGCCCTTATCGGCCAGATACTCGGCGGCGTTGTACTCGCCCTCGCCGGCGACGGCCTTGGTCCAGATTTCCTTGGTGGCTTCGTAGTCTTCCTTGGTGACGAGCTCGTTCACCAGCACCAGGCTGAAGTAACGGTCGCTGTCGTTGCCCCAGTTGGCATAGGGGCCGCTGCGGAACGCGCCGTGGCGCAGGTTGTAGACGCCGCCGCGGGTGGTGGTGGGGATAAAGGTGGCGCTGCCCAGCAGATAGGCTTCGGCCTGCGCCTCCAGGATGAAGCGGGTGTCGAGGTCCTCGGCAGCCTCGGCGGCTTCCATCAGCGCCTCGAAATCGCCCAGCACTTCTTCGTACACGTCTTCGTCGTCAGCGCGCTCGTAGGTCGCCTCGGCAAAAGCGCCGATGGAACCGAAAGCCAGCATGAGGGCGAGAACCAGGGACAGGATCTTCGTGGTTTTCATGGTCTTTCCTCCCATTTATATTTTACCTCCTTTACCCCTTTATCGGGCAAAAGCGATAAGCCAAACAACATGTCCAATAGAACACGTAGAATTATTTTATAATAACACTGAACGAATTGCAATAGCTTTTTGTGGGTATAACCTACATATAACCTGTGCCGCAGGCTGTTTTTTCCCGCGCGGCCGCGCTTGACGCAGGGCGGTTTTCTGTGCTATTCTTTGTCTGCAAGGAGTGATCGATCCCATGAGCGAACCGGCTCTGTCTCAGATCAAGGGCGTCGGCCCGGCGCGCCTCAGGGCGTTCCACGCGGCGGGCGTGGACACCGTGCGCGACCTGCTCGCCATACTGCCCCGCGAATACCGCGACCTCAGCGACATCCGGCCGCTGGCCTCGCTGTCGGCCGGCGACGAGGCCGCCGTGCGCGTGCGCGTGGCGGGCGGAGCGGCCGTTCACCGCGCGGGAAAGCTGGTCGTCACAAAGGCGCGCGTGGCCGACGATTCCGACGCCATGTCCGCCGTGTGGTACAACCAGCCCTGGCTGCGCGAGACGCTCGTGCCCGGGCGCGAGTTCCTGCTGTACGGCAAGGTCGAAGCCCGCTTCGGCGAGCTGCAGCTGGTCTGCCCCGCCTTCGAGTCCGGCGAGGGATTGAAGCCCGTCTACAAGCCGCTGCCCGGCATCCCGCAAAAGACGCTCACGCAGACCATCGCCGCGGCGCTGGCGCTGCGCGACGGCCAGTGGGAGGAACCGCTGCCCGAGTCGCTGCGCCGCCGGTGGCGCCTGTGCGAGCGCAACTACGCCATCCTCAACGCGCACCGGCCCGTAAACCGCGACGCGCTGGTCGCCGCGCGGCGCCGGCTGGCCTTCGAGGAGCTGCTCTTGTATCAGGTGGGGCTGTGGCTGATGCGCGGCGCAAAGCGCGAGGGCGTGGCGATCGACGCGCCGGACGCCCTGGGCGACGAGTACTGGCAAACGCTGCCCTTCGCGCCCACGAACGCCCAGCGCCGCGTGCTCAGCGAGGTGCTTTCAGACCTGCGCGCGCCTTTCCCCATGGCGCGGCTGATCCAGGGCGACGTGGGCTGCGGCAAGACGGCCATCGCCTTCGGCGCCATGTACGCCGCCGTGAAGCGCGGCTGGCAGTGCGCGCTCATGGCCCCGACGGAGATCCTCGCCGCCCAGCACTACGAGACGGCGCGAAAGCTCCTGGAGCCGCTGGGCGTGACTTGCGGCCTGCTCACCGGCTCGCTCACGCCCAAGAACCGCCGCCTGGCCCACGAGGCCGTCGCCTCAGGCGCGTGGCGGGTCGTCATCGGCACGCACGCGCTCATCACCGAGAGCGTGCAGTACGAAAACCTCGGCTTGGTCGTCACCGACGAGCAGCATCGCTTCGGCGTGCGCCAGCGCACGCAGCTCTCCGGCAAGGGCGATTCGCCCAACGTGCTGGTCATGTCGGCCACGCCCATTCCGCGCACGCTGTCGCTCATACTCTACGGCGACCTGGACATCTCCATCGTGGACGAGCTGCCGCCCGGCCGCACGCCGGTGAAGACCAACATCGTGCCCGAGGCCAAGCGGCAGGCCATGTACGGCTTCCTGCGGGAGGAAGTGAAGAAGGGCCGGCAGATCTACGTCGTCTGCCCGCTCATCGAGGAGAGCGAGGCCATGGACGCCGCGCCCGCCGAGGTGATCTACGAAAACCTGCGCACCCGCGACCTTCCAGACCTGCGCGTCGCCCTCGTCCATGGGCGGCTGAAGCCCGCCGACAAGGACGCCATCCTTTCCGATTTCCACGCCGGGAAGATCGACGTGCTGGTGTCCACCACCGTGATCGAAGTGGGCGTGAACGTGCCCAACGCCAGCGTGATGGTGATCGAGAACGCCGAGCGCTTCGGACTGGCCCAGCTGCACCAGCTGCGCGGGCGCGTGGGCCGCGGCGCGGCGGTCTCCTACTGCTTCCTCATGGCCGAGCCCAACGAGCGGCTGAGGCTCATGACGAAGACCAACGACGGCTTCGAGATCGCCCGGAAGGACATGGAGCTGCGCGGGCCGGGCGAGATCCTGGGCCAGCGGCAGTCCGGCGTCATGGCGCTGGGCGCGGGCGCGCTGATGAGCGACACCGCGCTCCTGAAGGAAACCCACGACGCCGCGCGCGAGCTGCTCACCGCTCCGGATTCAGACGAGGCCCGCGCCGTGATCGAGCTGGCGCAGAGGACGCTGGGCGAGCGGCTGAAGGACGTGGCGATGAACTGAAGCGACGTCGCGCGGCATACGGAGGACTATTCAATGGCATACGGCATAGGCATCGACACCGGCGGCACGTATACGGACGCCGTGGTCTACGATTTTGACACGCGGCGGGTACTGGCGAAGGGCAAATCGCCCACCACGCGCCATGACCTCGCGGTGGGCATCGGCCGGGCGCTGGACACGCTGCCCGGGGCGCTGCTGAAACAGGCCGGCGTGGTCGCGCTCTCCACGACGCTGGCGACCAACGCCTGCGTGGAGGGCAAGGGCGGCCGCGCGCGGCTGGTGATGATGGGCAGCACCAGGGAAACGCTCAAATGGATCGGCGCGGACAAAAAATACGGCCTGAAAGAGGACGACGTGCTCTGCCTGGACACGCGCGGCTCCTTCGACGGCACGGTGGTCGATCACCCGGACTGGGATCGGGTCATGGCGGAAAACGACGCGTTCCTGCGCGAGGCCGAAGCCCTCGGCGTGGTGGAGCTGTACGCCATGCAGAACGGCGGCGTGTGCGAGGAAAAGGCGCGCGCCGCGCTGAAAGCCCGCTACGGCGTGCCGCTGGTGACGGCCGGCGAACTGGTCAGCGGCCTGAACATCATGGAGCGCGGCGCGACGGCGCTGCTCAACGCGCGGCTGCTGCCGGTGATCGAACAGTTCATCCGGGCCGTGGCGCGCGCCCTGAACGAGCGGGGCCTCGGCGCGCTGCGCGTCGTCGTGCGCAGCGACGGCAGCCTCATGACAGAGGAGCTGGCGCGCTCGCGGCCGGTCGAAACCATCCTGAGCGGGCCGGCGGCCAGCGTGATGGGCAGCCGGGCGCTTGCCGGCTGCGACAGCGCGCTGATCGTGGACATGGGCGGCACCACCACCGACATCTCGATCCTGCGCGGCGGCGCGCCGCAGATGTCCGGCGGCATCCGCATCGGCGGCTGGCGGACGCAGATCAGGGGCGTGTTCACCTCCACCTTCGGGCTGGGCGGCGACACCCGCGTGCTCATCAGCGACCGGAAGCTCGCGCTGGACGTGCGGCGCGTGGAGCCGCTGTGCGTCGCGGCCGACAGGTGGCCGCAGGTTCGCGAGGCCCTGGCGGCCCTGCTGGAGCAGACGCGGCCGCACACCCGCCCGCTGCATGAATTCCTGTATCTGATCCGCGAGCCGGATCGGCCCGAACGCTTCACGGAGGCGGAGCGCCGCGTGATCGACGCGCTGAGGGACAGCCCGCAGAGCATCGGCGGCGGCGCGCTGAATATCTATAACCTCGACAGCGAGCGGCTGGAGCGGGAGGGCGTGGTGATGCGCTGCGGCCTCACCCCCACCGACATCATGCACATCCGCGGCGATTACGCCCGCTTCGACGCGGAGGCCTCGCGCCTGGCGGCGCGCTGCATGCTGCGCGCGCTGCCCGACCTTTCGGATGCGCCCGAGGGCATGGCGGAGTTGTGCGACCGGGTCTACGGGCTGGTCAGGCGGCGGCTGTTCGAGAACATCGCGCGGGTGTTCATCGAGTCGTCCTATCCGGACGTCTGCGCGGAGGGGCTGGACAGCCAGATGAAGGCGCTGATCGCCCGTAAGTGGGAACGGCGCGGCGAGCCGGAGGACGACGGCTTTTTCAGCCTGAAACTTGACGTAAGGGCCGCCCTTGTGGGCATCGGCGCGCCCATTCACCTGTTCCTGCCAGAGGTCGCGGAGGCGCTGGGCGCGCGCTGCGTCATTCCGGAGCATTCCGACGTGGCGAACGCCGTCGGCGCGGTGGCCGCCGACTTCAGCGCGCGGGCCAGCGTGGAGCTGCGCGCCGGCTTCGCCGCCGACGGCACGTTCAGCTACAGCGTCCACGCGGCCGACCGCATGGAGCGCTACGCGGATTACGGCGAAGCCCTCAGCGCGGCCCGCGAGGCGGCGAAGCGGCTGGCCGTGGGGGAAGCCCGCCGCCGCGGCGCGCTGGGCGAGCTGAGCGTGGATGTACACGTCGACGCCCATCGGGGCCGCGACCGCTACGGCGCGGACGTCGATCTGGGCACCACCGTCACCGCCGTGGCGAGCGGACGGGTGAAAGGGTAATACATGCCTGGGATCCGGGAGGACGTTATGGAAAAAGCGACGAGAGCAAAACTGGCGGAGATTGCGAGGGAAAGGGCTCAGCTGCCTTTTCACGGATGCGTTGAAGGCAAAGATTCAAACATCGGGCCTATTATTCGATTTTTCCCAAAATGGAACCTGAGAGAAGCGGACGGTTTATGGTGCGCGGCGTTCGTTTATTATTGCTGCAGGGAAGCGGGATTTGAAATTCCTTACAGGCCAAACGAATGTATAACCTGTCATCTGGCGGGCTGTATCGCATGGGAGGAATTCGCCGTCAGCGATCACCGGATGGAGTATCATAAGGGAACGGAAGCATTCGTTCCGGAAGCAGGCGACATCGTTATTTACGACAGGGTTTTCATCAATCAGGAGCACGACCATATGGGCGTCGTTCTGCAGAGAGCGGAGAACGCGATCATCGCCGCGGAGGGGAACATAAACAATATATCGGGAATCATCGAGCGTCCGACAGACGAACATATCAGGGCATATATCAGAATTCCGGACGGTTATAAGTATTGAGCGGCAACGCCATTTATCCCGCCGCCCGCATCGAGGTTCACCATGCGAAAGTCCTCTTTTCTCCCCCGCTGCGCCATGCTGGTCTGCGGCGCGGCGATCCTGGCCTTCGGGCTTTTCAACGTGCACGCCCGGTGCCGCATCACCGAGGGCGGCGTGCTGGGCATGACGCTGCTCATTCGCCGCTGGACGGGCGTCTCCCCCGCCATAACCGAAGTCGCGCTGGACGCGACCTGCTACCTGCTCGGGCTGCGCTTTCTGGGAAAAGCGTTCCTGCCCCGCGCGCTGGCCGCCACCGGCAGCTACGCGCTGTTCTACGCGCTGTTCGAGCGGCTGGGTTATATGCTGCCCGATCTGTCGGGCATGCCGGTCGCCGCGGCGGCGGTCGGCGCGCTGTTCGTGGGCGTCGGCGTGGGGCTGGTGGTGCGCGCGGGCGGAGCGGCGGGCGGCGACGACGCGCTGGCGCTGGTTCTGTCAAAGCTCACCCGCTGGAACATATCGCGCTGCTACCTGCTCACCGACGTGACGGTGCTGCTGCTCTCGCTCTCCTACATTCCCCTCAAAAACATCGCCTGCTCGCTCGTCACCGTTACGCTGTCCTCCTTCATCATCGGCCGCGTGCAGGCGTTCGGGCGGCGCGCGACATAATTGTTAATCCTCTCTCTCTTGACATTTTCCCGCAGTTCAGATAGTATGAAAACAGCTCAAATCATCTTGGGAGGAAACAGATATGAAAATTCTCATGGCGGCATCCGAATGCGTTCCCTTCGTCAAAACCGGCGGACTGGCCGACGTCATCGGCGCGCTGCCCAAGTATATCGCGCAGGAAGGCGAAGACATCCGCATCGTCATTCCGAAATACGGCGAGATCAGCGAAGAGTACCGCGGCCAGATGACCCACGTGTGCGATTTCTATGTGGATCTGGGCTGGCGGCGGCAGTACTGCGGCGTCGAGACGCTAGAACTGAACGGCATCCCCTGCTATTTCATCGACAACGAATACTACTTCAAGCGCCCCTACATCTACGGCACCGGCGGCGACGAGATCGAGCGCTTCGCCTTCTTCGACCGGGCCGTGCTGGAGATGATGCGCTACATCGGCTTTTTCCCGGACGTGCTGCACTGCCACGACTGGCAGACCGGCCTCATTCCGGCGCTGTATAAGATCCAGTACGCGCACCTGCCCGAGTACGCCGGCATCCGCACGGTGTTCACCATCCACAACCTGCAGTACCAGGGCGTGTATCCCATCGGCTATGTGGAGGATCTGCTGCACCTGGGCAACGAGGCGTATCTGGAGGGCGGCGTGGCCTTCTACAACCAGTGCTCCTGCATGAAGGGCGGCCTGAACTTCTCCGACCGCATCACCACCGTGAGCCCCACCTACGCCCAGGAGATCCAGACGCCCTATTACGGCGAGCATCTCGACGGCCTGCTGCGCGCCCGCGCGGCCGACCTGCAGGGCATCCTGAACGGCATCGACACCGCCGAATACGATCCCTCCGCCGATCCCTTCATCGAGGTCGACTACTCCTGGCACTCCATCGCCCGCAAGCAGAAGAACAAGCTGGCGCTGCAGAGCGAGCTGGGGTTGCGGGAGGACGGAAACGCGCCGCTCATCGGCATGGTGAGCCGCCTGTCCGGCCAGAAGGGCCTCGACCTGGTTCAGTGCGTGCTGAACGAGATCATGGCGACCGGCGCGCAGCTGGTGGTGCTGGGCAAGGGCGAGGACAATTACGTGAACATGTTCTGCGCCGCCCAGAAGCGCTATCCGGGCCGCATCGCCGCGCGCATCGAGATGAACGGCGCGCTGGCGCACCGCATCTACGCCGGCTGCGACCTGTTCCTCATGCCCTCGAAGTTCGAGCCCTGCGGCCTGAGCCAGATGATCGCCCTGCGCTACGGCACGCTGCCCATCGTGCGCGAGACCGGCGGCCTGCGCGACACCGTGCTCTCCTACAACGAATTCACCGGCGAGGGCAACGGCTTCACCTTCTATAACTCCAACGCCCACGATATGCTGCACGTGATCGAGCGCGCCGTCAGCCTGTACACGGGCGATCAGAAGACCTTCCTCAAGCTGGCCCGGCGCGCCATGCGCGGCCAGTACGGCTGGGATCAGTCCGCGAAGGTGTATCTCGCCTTCTACCGCGAGCTGCTCATCAACAAATAAATCCTTTCTTCGCCGCGCGCCGTCCGGAAAAGGGCGGCGCGCGGCGCGTGGAATGCGGGGGAAAGCTCATGGAGCGATACGACTATCTCATCGTGGGCGCGGGCCTGTTCGGCGCGGTGTTCGCGCGGGAGGCGGCCGACCGCGGCCGGCGCTGCCTGGTCGTCGACCGGCGGAGCCACATCGCGGGCAACGCCTGCACCGAGACCGTCGAGGGCGTCACCGTGCACCGGTACGGCCCGCACATCTTCCACACCTCGAATGAAGAAGTCTGGCGCTATGTGAACCGCTTCGCTTCTTTCAACAGCTTCGTCAATTCGCCCATCGCGGTCTGCGGGGACGAGGTGTACAACCTGCCCTTCAACATGAACACCTTCAGCCGCATGTGGGGCGTGAAGACTCCCGCCGAGGCGAAGGCGGTCATCGCGGAGCAGGTGGCGCGGGAAAACATCGGCGAGCCGAAGAACCTCGAGGAACAGGCGCTGCGGCTGGTGGGCCGCGACATCTACGAGAAGCTGGTGAAGGGCTACACCGAAAAGCAGTGGGGCCGCAGCTGCCGCGAGCTGCCCGCCTTCCTCATCCGCCGCCTGCCGCTCCGCTTCACCTACGACAACAACTACTTCAGCGACCGTTGGCAGGGCGTCCCCGAGGGCGGCTACACGCCCCTCGTCCGGCGGCTGCTGGAGGACGCCGACGTGATGCTGAACACCGATTATTCCGATTTCATCCGCGATAACCGAGACATCGCCCGAAAGACCGTGTACACCGGCATGATCGACGAATTCTTCGGCTTCCGGCTGGGCGCGCTCGAATACCGCGGCCTGCGTTTCGAGACGAAGGTTCTGGACACGGACAATTATCAGGGCTGCGCGGTGGTCAACTATACGGGGCGGGAGGCGCCCTTCACCCGCGTGATCGAGCACAAGCATTTCGAATTCGGCCGGCAGGAAAAGACGGTCGTCTCTTGGGAATACCCCCTCGAATGGCGGCCCGGCGGCGAGCCATTCTATCCCGTAAACGATGAACGCAATAACGAGCTGTACGCGCGTTATAAAGCGCTGGCCGACGCGACGCCAAATGTGATCTTCGGCGGGCGGCTGGGGGAGTATAAGTATTACGACATGGACAAGGTGATCGCCTCCGCGCTGGAGGCGGCCAGGGCGGAAATGGACTGACGCCTGATTGAATCGGGAGGAGATATCATGAAATTTACCAACGGCTGCTGGGTCGACGCGGAAAACACCGCCATCTTTTCGCCCGCGCAGGTCTACGAGCATACCGTCGAGCCGGAGCGCGTGCGGCTTGTGTGCCCCACCGGCAGGATCGCCAGCCGCGGCGCGACGCTGGGCGGCGTGGTGCTCACGGTGGAAATCACCGCGCCCGCGGAGGGCGTTCTGCGGGTGAGGACATATCACTACGCGGGCGCGCTCAACTGCGGCCCGGCCTTCGATCTGGTCGAGGCGCAGACGGGCTGGTTGAAAACGGAAGAGAAGGACGGATCGATCATCGCGCGCAGCGGCGAGCTGGCGGCGGAGATCGACATCGAATCGGCGCGCGTGGTGTTCACCCATGCCGGCCGGCGCGTCACGGCGCTGGAGGATCGCGGCCTGAGCTACGTCAAGACCGCCTGGGGCGGGCGTGACGGGCTGTACTACGACCCGTCCTCTGAGGACGCCTGGATGCGCGCGCAGCTGTCGCTCGCCGTGAACGAGCATATCTACGGCCTGGGCGAGCGCTTCGGGGCGTTCGTGCGCAACGGCCAGAGCGTCGATCTGTGGAACGAGGACGGCGGCACCTCTACCGACATCGCCTATAAAAACGTGCCGTTCTTCCTCTCCAGCCGCGGCTACGGCGTGTTCGTGAACCATCCCGGGCGGGTGTCGTTCGAGATCGGCAGCGAAAACGTGAGCAAGACCGGCTTCGCCGTGAAGGGCGAGGCGCTGGATTTCTTCCTCTTCGACGGCCCCGGCCCCAAGGACGTGCTCGCGCGCTACACCGCGCTGACCGGCCGGCCGCCGCTGCCCGCGCCCTGGACGTTCGGGCTGTGGCTGTCCACCTCCTTCACCACGAATTACGACGAGCAGACCGTGTCCTCCTTCGTGGACGGCATGGCCGAGCGCGGCATCCCGCTGAGCGTGTTCCATTTCGACTGCTTCTGGATGCGCGCCTTCCGCTGGTGCGATTTCGAGTTTGATCCCGCCATGTTCCCCGATCCCGCCGGAATGCTGGCGCGCCTGAAGGAAAAGGGCCTTCGCATCTGCCTGTGGATCAACCCCTACGTGGGCCAGGAATCGCCGCTGTTCGAGGAAGGCGCGAAGGCGGGCTATTTCCTGAAGCGGCGGGACGGCAGCGTCTGGCAGTGGGACATGTGGCAGCCCGGCTTGGCCATCGTGGACTTCACCAATCCGGACGCCCGCGCGTGGTATGCCGAAAAGCTCAGGCGCCTCGTCGATCTGGGCGCGGACTGCTTCAAGACCGATTTCGGCGAGCGCATCCCGGCCGACGCCGTGTATTTCGACGGCAGCGATCCGGAGAAGATGCACAACTACTACGCTTACCTCTACAACAAAACCGTTCACGACGCGCTGGCCGAAAAGAAGGGCGAGGACGAGGCGTTCCTGTTCGCGCGCTCCGCGACGGCGGGCAGCCAGAAGTTCCCCGTGCACTGGGGCGGCGACTGCTGGAGCACCTACGAGGCCATGGAGCAGACGCTGCGCGGCGGCCTGTCGCTCACCAGCTCGGGCTTCGGCTTCTGGAGCCACGATATCGGTGGCTTCGAGCGCCGCTCAACCGCCGACATCTACAAGCGCTGGCTGGCGTTCGGCCTGCTGTCCAGCCACTCCCGGCTGCACGGCTCCGATTCCGTGCGCGTGCCGTGGAGCTACGACGAGGAAGCCGTGGACGTGGCGCGCTTCTTCACGCGCCTCAAGATGCGCCTGATGCCCTACATCTACTCGGCCGCCCGCGAGGCGCACGAAACCGGCGCGCCCGTGATGCGCGCCATGATGCTGGAATTCCCCGAAGACCGCAACTGCGACTACCTCGCCACGCAGTACATGTTCGGCGAAAGCCTGCTGGTCGCCCCGGTGCTCAACGACGAGAGCCGCGCGGAATACTATCTGCCCGAAGGCCGCTGGACGCACCTGCTCACCGGCGACGAGCGCGAGGGCGGCCGCTGGTATGCGGAGCATTGCGGCTACATGAGCGTTCCGCTGTTCGCCAGGGCGGGCAGCATCATCCCCGTTGGCGCGCGCGACGACGGCCCCGATTACGACTACGCCGACGGCGTGACGTTCTTCTGCTACGCGCGGAGCGGCGAGAACCGCGTGTATTCGGGCGGCGCGGAGGTGACCGGCCGCGACGGCGCGGTCTCCTGCTCCATTGCGCTTTCCGGCGACGCGGCGGGCTGCGCGGTGAAATTCGAGGGAGACACGCCCTGCCGCGTGGTGCTGGTGCACGCGGGCATCCCGAAGGCCGTGGAAGGCGCGGCGTTCGAGCTGCCGCGCGACGGGCTCATGCTCACGCTGGAGATGCAGCCGGACGACCTCGTTCTGGCCTTCGACGGCGCGGGCACGGCGACGATCCGCTTTTGAGAAAACACAGACACGGCGAGGCGCTCAGGGCGCTCCGCCGTTTTTTTGACGCGCAAAAAACGCCGCGCCGCATTGATATTTCCCGCCGTTTCGTGTATCATTATCATAGCGGTTATACGATATGCGAACGGAGGCGGTATTCCATGAACGAACAGACCTGGCGCGCGCTGTTGGCCTCGCCGCCGGAGGACGCGCGGGGATTCACCCGCTGGTGGTGGTACGGCTGCTGCGTCGAAAAGCCGGAGATCGACCGCGAGCTGGATTTCATGCGCGAAGCGGGCATCGGCGGCGTGGAGCTGCAGATCCTCTATCCCGTGCAGGCGGACGATCCCGCTCGGGGCTTTCACAACATCCCCTTCGGCTCGCCGGAGTTTTACGATATCCTCGCTTATACGAAGGCGGCCTGCGACGCGCGCGGTATGAAGCTGGACATCACGCCCGGTTCCAGCTGGCCCTACGGCGGCCCCTTCGTGAGCGAGGAGGACGCCCAGCAGGAGGCCCTGCCCTATCAGTACGACATCACCGGCCCATGCGATTTCGCCTGCGATTTCACCACCCGCTTCGCCGGAACCGTCTGCGCCGCCGTGATGGGGCGCATGGAACATTCCCGGATGCTGCCGGACACGGTGATCGACATCACGGATCGCTTTCAGGAGAAGCCGCTTTTCGGCTGGCCATGGGGCACCGAGCTCAAGACCGTTCACATCCCCGAGGGCGACTGGAAGATCGTGTTCTTCGTCATCTCCATGCACCATAACCACGTGGGCAAGCCTGGCCGGAACGCCCAGGGACTGGTCATCGACCACTGCAGCCGGCGCGCCATGGATACCTTCCTCGAAAACATGGTCGAACCCATCGCGCGGAAGGTGCCGGGCGTCAACGGCTGGTTCTGCGATTCCATCGAAGTGGAGGGGCACAACTGGAGCGGCGTGCTGCTGGAGGAGTTCAAAAAGCGCCGCGGCTACGACCTCACGACGTACATTTACGCGCTGTGGGGCGAACTGGGCGGGCTCTCGCCGCGCGTGCGCTACGATTATTTCAAAACCATGAGCGAGCTCACCATCGAGAACTTCTTCGATCCGCTCACCGAATTCGCCCACCGACACGGCGGACTCAGCCGGATTCAGGCGCACGGCACCTGGGGCGATATACTGCGCGTGTACGCCGCAGCGGACATCCCCGAGGGCGAAACCTTCGGCGACCACCGCGTGCTCGAGGTGAACACCATCCACCGCCGCCTGGCCGCCTCCGCGGCGCACGTCTACGGCCGGCCCCTGGCCTCCAACGAGACGTTCACCTGGCTCAAGCGCCCGCGCTTCACCGAGACGCTGGAAGAGATGAAGGCCGCCGTGGACGCGGTGTTCTGCGACGGCATGAACATGATCGTGAACCATGGCTACGCCTACTCGCCCGAGAAGGCCGGGAGGCGCGGCTGGCCGTTCTACGCCTCCACCCACATCAACCACACGACGCCCTGGTGGCCCTTCTACCGCCACCTGGCGGACTACATCGCCCGCGTGAGCGCCATGCTGCGCCGGGGCCGCCCCTGCGCGGAGGTGGCCGTGTACCTGCCCACGGCGGACGTGTACTCGGACAACATGATGAGCGAGCTGCACCTGGCCATGCGCATGGAGGAGCACCTGGGCCGCGCGCGCATGGACGCCGTCCAGAAGGCGGGCTACTGGTTCGACTACGTCAACGACGAGGCGCTCACGAGCCTGGGCGACATCCGCGACGGCGGGCTGTGGATCGGCGAAAACCGCTATCGCGCGATACTGCTCGTGGGCTGCGCGCGCCTGCCGGCGGAGACGGCGCGGGCGCTGCGCCGCTTCGCCGAATGCGGCGGCCTGCTCATCGCGGGCGGACACAAGCCGGACGACGCCTGCGGCCTCATTAACTACGACGAAAACCGCGCCCTCGTGCGCGAGGCCATGGCCGCGGCCTTCGCCTGCCCCTCGGCCTGCGTCGCCGCGGACGCGGACGGCGCGCTCATCGGGGCGCTGCGCGAACGGCTGCAGCCCGACGTGACGCTCTCCGCGCCGAACGAGGTGGGCTACGTCCACCGCGTGGATGGGAACGACCACATCTACTTCCTTTCAAACATCTCGGACGAAGCGCGCACGGTTCAGGCGCTGTTCAAAGGCCGCTCGGAGCCCTGCCGCGCGCTGCGCGCCGTGCCGGACGCCGGGGGCGAGCTGAGCGACTTCGCCTTCAGCCGCCGCGACGGGGAGAGCGGCGCGGTCATCGGGCTGGCGCTGGCGGCGCACGAGAGCGCGTTCGTCGTGTTCTCGCCGGAATTCGAGCCGAAGGAAAGCCTTCGCGCGCCCGCGTATGACCGCGAACGCGCGACGCTGACCGGCTGGCGGCTCGACATTCCGGAGCGGAACGTCTCGTTCAGCATGGAGGAACCCGCCTCGTGGGAGACGCTTCCGGGACTTGCCGATTTCAGCGGCGAGGGCGTGTACAGCTGCCGCTTCGCGCCGGAACGCCGGCCGCTCAGCGCGACGCTCAGGCTGGAGCGTCTCTCCTGCGCGTGCGCGGTGTATGTGAACGGCGAGCGCGCGGGCGACATCTGGACGCATCCCTATGAGCTCGATATCACGAAATTCCTGCGCGAGGGCGAAAACGCGCTGGAACTGCGCGTCGCCTCCACGCTGGTGAACGAGATGCGCGCCGGCGATCCCGAATGGCCCCGCTTCGACACGTCGATCCCCGACTGGCCGTACTACGGCAAGATCATCAACGACCAGCGCAAAGCGCGCCTGAACACCCGCC
>JAFZRB010000060.1 GCA_017620115.1 Clostridia bacterium
GTTCCTTCTGGATCTTTTTCAACTCATAGCGCACCTGGTCGCGCAGCTTGGCGTCCAGATTGCCCAGAGGCTCGTCCAGCAGGAAAACCTGCGGGCTGCGAACCAGGGCGCGGCCCAGGGCCACGCGCTGGCGTTGGCCGCCGGAAAGCTGGGCGATGCGGCGATCGAGCAGCTCGGTCAGCTCCAGTTTGGACGCCTGTTCCATGACCAGCTTGTCGATCTCATCCTTCGGCACCTTCTTGGTCTTCAGCGCGAAGGCCATGTTCTCCCGCACGGTCATGTTGGGATACAGGGCATACTCCTGGAACACCATGGCGATGTTGCGCTCCTGCGGGGGCACGAAGCTCTTCTTCTTGCCCTTCGCCATTTCCGTCATCCTGCTGTCTCCGAAATAGATCTCGCCCTCATAGGGCTCCAGGAGACCCGCAATGCAGTACATGGCGGTGGATTTGCCGCAGCCGGAGGGTCCAAGGAACACGCAGAATTCGCCGTCCTTGATGTTCAGGTTCAGCTTATCCAGAACGAAGGATTTGCCTCTGTTGTAGCTTACGCTCATATCCTTGATCGTGATAGCAGCCATGTTCGTTACCTCCCGAAGCCTTCCGCGTCGATGCCGAAGCCATAGTCAAACAGCGGATTTTCGATGTCCTTGGGCATGTCCTCGCGCTGGGCGAACACCTGCTCCATGCTGGCGGGAATCTGGAAGGGCAGCCTGCCGGTGATGGCGGTCTCGCCGAACAGGCAGTCCGCCACGGCCTCCGCGCCGCTGGTGACGCCGGGCCGGTAGACCAGCAGCACGCTGTCCGCCGCCTCGACGACGGGTGTCAGCACATAGGCTCGGTTCATGACCACCACGGCCACCACGTTCGCGCCGGCCTTGTCCAGCGCGTCGATGAGGTCGACCTGTTCCTGCGGGAATTCCAGCGTCGCCGCGCCCCAGGCCGGGTCGTGGGTTCCGCTCTTCTCGCCCACCACCACGATGGCGGTGACGCCGTTCAGGTCGGCGGGCACATCGGCGGCTTCCGCGATGTAGGTCACGTTGTCCTCGCCCGCCCTGGCCGTGAGCGCCTCCAGAATGGTGGTGCCTTCGATTTCCACGGGCTCCTTGGCCGTCCAGCCGCTGTTCAGGCAGCGCACGTCGTCGGCCAGCTCGCCGGCCACGATGAAGGACTGGCCTTCGAGGGAGGCGGCGTTCTCGTACTTGACCAGCGTGAAGGATTTCGCCGCGGCTTCTCTGGCGACGGCCCTGTGCGCGTCGCTGCCGATGATGGCCTCGGCCATCTTCTCGTCCACATAGGGGTTTTCAAACAGGCCCATCTGGAATTTCGCGATCAGGATGCGCCGGCAGGCGTCGGCGAGGCGCTCCTCGTCCACCTCGTCCACCAGCTGCCGGGTGGAGCGCACGCCCGCGCCGCCGAGGATGTCCGCGCCCGCCAGCGTCGCGCCGACGAAGTTGAGGCCCCAGTCGGTCTGGATGATGCCGGTATAGCCCATCTCGCCCCGCAGCAGGTCGGTCATGACCGCGGCGCTCTGGTCGGCGGAATTGTCTACGGCGTCGCCGCCCAGGTAGGGCACGGTGGAGTAGCCGTAAGGCATCACGGCGGCCACGCCCGCCTCAATGGCGGCCTTAAAGCCCGCCAGGTGGAGCTCGATGGAATCGGCGGAAATGGTCAGGGGCGATCCGTCCACGCCGCCGGTCTGCGCGCCTGCGCCGGGGAAGTGCTTCACGCAGGCCAGGATGGAATCCGCCGTCAGCTCAGCGCCGTTCTGCAGCGTCTTCACCGCCACGGCGATCAGCTTCTGAACCACTTCGGTGTCCTCGGAATAGCACTCCTGATTGCGGCCCCAGCGGGGATCGGTGATCAGATCGGCGTCGGGCGACAGCGCCATGCGCACGCCCATGGCCATCAGCTCTTCCTTGAGCACCTGGTAATAGGCCTCGGTGAGCGCCTCGTCGCTGGCTGCGCCCAGGTTGATCTCGTCCGGCAGGAAGGTGGCGTCCTTCACGAAGGCCGCGCCCGCTTCCGTGTCCATGGAGAAGATAACGGGGATGCCCAGGTCGGAGCTCTCGCTCAGCTCCTGGATCTCGTTGGTCAGCACGGCGGCGTTCATGGCGCTGCCGGTGATCTCGATCTCGTCTTCGTCTTCGTCGTCCTCGTCTTCGTCCTCATCCTCATCCTCGTCGTCTTCCTCGACGTCGAAGATATATTCGTACACCAGCGCGAAGCCCACGTTGTCCTTCTCGAACCAGCTGTCCTTTTTGGTGACCAGCGTGAGGTGCACCATCTGGGCCGCCATCTGGTCGACGTCCATCAGAGACAGCAGGTTGTCCGCGCGCTCC
The DNA here is from genome assembly GCA_017620115.1 of Clostridia bacterium. Lineage (GTDB taxonomy): Bacteria > Bacillota > Clostridia > Christensenellales > Aristaeellaceae > Firm-10. The sequence continues at coordinate 2,342 of JAFZRB010000060.1, forward strand.
TCGGCGCTGAGCCGCCAGTCCTCGTAGGGATCCAGTTCGCCGTTGTCGTTGAGATCCTTGAATTCATAGCCGTCCACTTCGATGATATCTTTCACACGCGCCTCCAGCTCGGGCTGGACGGGCGTTTCCTCCGCCAGCGCGGGAAGCGCGGCGACGCCCAAAAGAATTGCCAGCGCAAGGGAAACGAGCCGTTTGATTGCTTTCATGTCATTCTCTCCTTTCAGCCTTACGAGGCGGTCACAGCGCCGCTCATCTGGCCGCTGATGAGGTATTTGCCCATAAAGATGTACAGCACCAGCACCGGCAGCGCCAGGATCAGGGAGCCGGCCATCTGCACGTTGAACTCCGCGGCCATGGTACCGGCCAGCTCGTTCAGGGCGATGGTGGCAGGCTTTGAATCATAGCCGCCCAAAACCAGCGCGAACAGCATCTCGTTCCAGATGGAGGTGCACTGGAAGACGAATGTGGTGATGGTGGCGATCATGGTGTTGGGCAGCACGATCTTCCGGTAGATCTGCCACATGCCGTTGCCGTCGATCATCGCCTGGCGGATGAGCGCGTCCGGTACGTCGGCGTAATAGCCGCGCATCATCACCGTGCACATGGGCATGCCGAACACGGAATGCACCAGCACGAGGCCCCAGATGTTGTCGTAGAGCTCCAGGCTGTTGATGGTCTGCAGAAGCGGGATCAGGATAGCCTGGAAGGGCAGGTAGGTGGCCGCCACCAGAGCCACGAAGAACACGCTGTTCAGTTTGAAGCGCCATTTGCTCAGCGCGTAGGCGCAGATGGAACCCAGGAACACAGAGCCCGCCGCGCCGAATATGGTCACCACAAGGGAGGTCATCAGCGGCATGCCCAGCTCCTCCATGGCGCTGGAGTAGCCCTCCAGCGTCCACTCGGTGGGCGGCGTGATGGGCGTGGAGGTCATGACTTCGCTGTTGGTCTTGAAGGAGGTCATCACCGTGCCCCAGAAGGGCAGCATGTAGAACACCAGGAAGGCGACCATGATGAGGTAATAGACGATGTGCAGCGCCGTCATGTGCCAGCGGGGCTTCACCGTCACGGTCTGCGCCTGCTGACCCGCTTTGCTGCGTTCAATGCTCGTATTGCTTTGCATCATGCTTTCCTCCTGTTCGTCCAATAAGTCAGCGGCAGGATCAGGATCAGTACCAGCGCCAGCAGGAAGCAGCTGATAGCCGCGGAGTAGGCGAAGTTGTTGCTCTGGAAGGCTTCGTTGTACATCCAAATGGGCAGCGTCCAGGCGGACGACGTGGTGTAGCCCACCAGCGACACGATGAAGTCGAAGGAGCGCAGCGCGTACATGGCGAGGATCGTGATGCAGCTGCCCATGGCGCCCTTCAGCTGGGGAATGATCAGTTTCCAGTAGATGCGGGGCATGTAGGCGCCATCCAGCTTGGCCGCGTTGATGGTGTTCACCGGCACGTTCTTGATGGCCGCCAGGAAGATGACCGCCACATAACCTGAGAACTGCCATACCATGGCGATGATGATCGAGAGCATGATCGTTCGGTTGCTGGAGGCCCACATGAGGCTGCCCTTTTTCATGGCGGCGGACACATCGATACCCAAAAGACTCAGAAAGCTGTTCAGCACGCCGCCGGTCGGCCGGTACATGTAGGCCCACACCGTGCCGGTGACGACGAACGACAGCGCGAAGGGCAGCAGGATCAGCGTGCGGAACACCGCGGTGCCTTTAAGACCCTGATCCATGATCAGCGCCAGGCCGAGGCCCAGCAGGAGGCACAGGGGAATGAGGCAGAACAGCAGCAGCGTATTTCTGAGCGCCGGCCAGAAGGTGGGGCTCGAGAACATCTTGGCGTAATTCCCGAAGCCGCCGAATCCGTAGCTGGCCTCCAGCTCGCCCGCTTCCCAGTCGGACACGGACACCCACAGGTTCCAGCCCAGCGATACATACACAAAATAGATCAGCGCCGCAGCCGGGATGCAGATCCAGATCAGCGGATGCTTTTTGAGGAAAGCCTGCACCGGAGCCACTGTCTTCGGCGCGAACCGCAGCAGCAGGTTATAGGCCAGGATCACGGCGATGACGACGCCGATGATCGTCCAGAACCCGCCGCGATCCTCAAAGGTCATGTATACAAAATTATCCAAGAAATCCTGAAACATAGGCAGCGCCTCCATTCATTTCATTGGAGAAAACGGGGCGGGCGGGAGTCCGCCCGCCCCGCCTCTGCCTGTCAGTCGTCGTAGCTCAGGCCCCAGCCGTAATCGTACAGCGGATCCTCAAGGTCGAAGGACACGTCGCCGGACTGGTCGTTGACGGAGTCCATGTCGCGCGGGAACTGCATGGGGGTCTTGCCGGTGGGGTTGTTCAGGCCGAACAGCGTCTCCGCGATGGCGATGCCGCCCTGCTGGCCGGGATAATACGCTTCCAGGATGGCGTTGGTGTTCTCGTCGCACCAGGTGAGGATGTAGGGGCGGCCGCCGGTCACGACGGTGATGATCTGGCCGCTGGTGTTCTCCTTCACAGCCTCCAGGATCTCCTGCTGGGACGCGGTGATCTCCAGCGTGTCATAGCTCCACGGCGGATCGTGCTGGTAGCTGGGTTCGCCCACGGACA
>JAFZRB010000061.1 GCA_017620115.1 Clostridia bacterium
AAAGCCGCTGATCGTGCTGGCCGCCGCGCTGGCCGTCGGCATACTGCTGCAGTTCGTCATCCTGCCGAACGGCTGGGTGATGGCCGAGAAGGCCCGCGCGACCGACGCCGTGGCGGAAATCGCTTCCACGCGCGGCGTGCGCATCAACGAGATCATGAGCGCCAACAAGGCAGCCTGCTTCGACGAGAACGGCGCCTGTCCCGACTGGATCGAGCTTTACAACGCCGGAAACAGCGCCGTCGATATCACCGGCTGGGTGCTGACCGACAAAACCTCGCGCAGCATCCGCTTCACCTTCCCGGAATACGTCATGCAGCCGGATGAATACCTCATCGTGTTCGCGGACGGCTTCCTGCGCAACGGCGAAAACGACACCTGGCACGCGCCGTTCAAGCTGAGCTCCTTCGGCGACACGCTGCTGCTGTTCGACGGGAACGGCACTATCGTCGAATCGATCAACATCCCCGAACTGAGCGAAGACAACGCATACGCCCGCACCGCCTCCGGCGGCTGGAACGTCACGCGCGAATACACGCCGCTCATGGAGAACACCACGATCAACTACGCCGCCCTCACCTCCACGCAGGTTCTTCCGGGCAGCGAATTGGTCATCTCAGAGCTCATGGCCTCGAACGCCAGCTTCCGCGCGCCCTCCGGCATGCTGAGCGACTGGATCGAAATCGTCAACCGGGGCGGCGCGCCGGTCAGTCTCTCCGGCTACGGCCTGAGCGACAAGACCACAAAGCCCTCGCGCTGGCGCTTCCCGGACGTCACCCTTCAGCCCGGCGAATACCTCGTCGTATACGCCTCCGGGCTCGACAGGGTCACGGAGACCGGCGAGATCCACACAAGCTTCCGGCTCTCCGCCGAGCGCGAATCCGTGTATCTCTATACGCCGTCGCGCCAGATCATCGACGCCGTCAGCTGGGAGAATCTCAAGACGGACCAGTCCTACAAGCGGCAGGACGGCGACGCCTGGGCCGTCTCGACAACGCCCACGCCGGGCGCCGCGAATTGAGGTGAACGACGCATGCAAAACCGATTTGCCGCCAGTAAGGACGGCATGCCGGATCCGCGGCATGAGCTCAAATACTTCATCAGCGACGCCGCGCACGCGCAGCTCAGCCAGCTCCTTGCGAGCGTTCTCCATCTCGACAGCCACGCGGGGCCGAACGGGGAATACTTCATCCGCTCGCTGTATTTCGACGACGCCTTCGACACCGCCTACCACACCAAAATGGACGGCGTCCAGCTGCGCGACAAATACCGCATCCGCATCTACAACTGTTCTGACAGGACGATCTTCCTGGAGCGCAAGCACAAACACGGCGAGCTCATCTCGAAATCCTCCGTGCGCATCACGCGCCGGCTGTGCGAACAGCTGATGGACGGCAACCCCGCCGGGCTCGACCGATCCGAGAATCCGCTGCTCAGGGACATGTTCCGCGAGATGCGCACAAAATTCCTGAAGCCCGCGGTCATCGTGGACTATCACCGCGAGGCCTATACCCACCCCGCCGAGGACGTGCGTATCACGTTCGACAAACGGCTGCATTCCGGATTATTCAGCCGCGACCTGTTCAACCCGGAGCTGATCGGCGTTTCGCCGCTCGAAGCGGGCAAGATGATCCTGGAGGTCAAGTACAACCGCTACCTGCCGGATCACATCAGGAGCATGCTCTCGACCGTGCCGTCGGTCAGCTGCGCCATCTCGAAATACACGCTCTGCCGCGGCTTTGAACCGCTGGACGAATGATCTGACACCAGAGAAAGAATAAGGAGGAAACAACATGCCTACCCTGCTCTCCGCCGCCAATTCAACCTACACCAAATCGACGCTGGCCGCCCTGTTCGCCAACCAGACCATCTCCACCGATTCATGGCTGACGATCCTCGTCTCGCTCGTGCTCGCGTTCGGCGTAGGCCTGTTCATCTACTGGATCTACCGCACCAACTATCGCGGCGTGATGTACAACAACAACTTCGGCCTCACGCTCGTGTTGATGACGCTCATCACGACCCCCGTCGTCATGTGCATCCGCGATTCCATCCAGCTGTCCATGGGCATGGTGGGCGCGCTCTCCATCGTCCGCTTCCGCACGGCCGTGAAGGATCCCCTCGACACCGCCTATATGTTCTGGGCGCTCACCATGGGCATCCTGCTGGGCGCGGGCCAGTTCTTCCTCACGGCCATGGTCACCGTGGGCATCGGCGCGCTGATCATCGTCATCGGCCAGCTCAAGTTCAGGCAGATGAACGCCTACCTGCTGGTCGTCCACTACGCGCCCGGCCTCGAGAGTCAGATCAACGGCGCGCTCAAGGGCGTGCGCGTGAGCCAGGTCAAGAGCAAGACCGTTTCCCGCAACGGCGCCGAGATGACCATCGAGCTGCGCGTGGACAAGCAGGACGCCCTGCTCAACCGCGTGCTCTCCATCGAGGGCGTTCAGGACGCCACGCTGGTGGCCTATCAGCCCGAATAATCCCGTTACAGACGCAGAGCCGCTCCATCCCGCGCGGATGGAGCGGCTCTTGCCGTCAATGCGGAAAACAGATTCGCATATCGTCAGGCGTCCCGCCGGCTTTCACCGGCAGAACTTCATCACCTGCCTGAGAAAATCCGGAGTCTCCTCATACAATCCATGGCCCAGGCCGCCGTACATCTTCAACGCGCTGCCCGGGATCCTTTCCGCGATTTCCAGGGAAGCGTCTCCCGTTGCGATGCGGTCGTCCTCTCCCCCGATCACCAGCGTCGGGCAGGCGATGCGCGGCAGCTCGTCATAAGCGTTATGGGTCAGGCAGGATTCCGCCTGAGTTATAAAGCGGCCGAAGCTCTTCGGCCTGCCGAGATCGCCCAGCAGGGCATACTCAACGCGGGCTTTTCTGATCCGCCGGGGCGAATAGGATCTCTCGGCGGTATCCAGCATGATCCCCTTGTAATCCCCCCGCTCAGCCATCTCCAGCCAGCGGCCGACGGCCTCCCGAACGGTCTGGTTCGGGCGGCTCAGGGTGACGGCCAGAATGAGCCGGCTCACTTTGTCCGGATAATCGATCGCCAGCCACTGCGCGATCATACCGCCCTGGGAAACGCCCAGCACGGCCGCGTTCGCAACGCCGAGCGCCTTCAGCGCCAGATTCAGGTCCTTGGCCATTTCCCGCGTGGACATATGCGGCTCGAGCTCCCTGCGGCGGCTGAACACATACACCGTGAAATCCTTCGCCATGGCCCGGTAGAGCAGCGCGAAGGGAACGGCCATTCCCTTCACGGTCTTCAGACCGTCGCCCAGGCCGGGAATCATGACGAGAATCTTCTTCCCGCTTCCAAAGCGGATATAGTCCATTTCGCCGGTTTCCAGCTTCAGGCAGCCGTTTTTCGCGTTGAGCATGCGTCCTTCCCCCTTATTCCGGTTTCAGGCATTCGAACGTCTTATTTCGAGCGCTTTATTGATATTCCGGCTCACAGGATCCGAGGTGAATTATACCACAAACGCATCCGGGCCGCAATATTTTGATAGAATCAAAGGGTCTTGCGCGTCTCTGACCACGATGATTCCTCGCCCGCCATTCCCGCATTTTTCTCTGCAAACCGTTCACAAAATGTTCATCAGAAAATTAGCACTCACCTATTGACAGCGCTAACAAAACGAGTATAATATAAGCCGAACAAAGGGAAAGGCCCTGAGTTCATGGTAACAACATACAACGACCTACGCCGACACACACCCCTGCAACGGAGGCTCCGCCTACAGCAGGTGCGCGATACAGCGCAAGAGTCAAAGGAGGTAAGAGTTATGTTGATGCCGAGTATCTTTGGTGAGAATCTGTTCGATGAATTCTTTGGCGACTGGGACCGCCAGATGCGTAACATGGATCGCAGGCTGTACGGCAAGAACGCGGCCCGCGAGATGAAGACGGACGTGCACGAGCACGAGGATCACTTTGAAGTGGACATCGACCTGCCCGGCTTCAAGAAGGACGAGATCACGCTCGAGCTGCAAAACGGCTACCTGACCGTAACGGCGGCCAAGGGAGTGGACAAGGACGAAACCACCGAAAAGGGCAAGCTCATCCGTCAGGAGCGCTATGCCGGCACGCTGCAGCGGAGTTTCTTCGTAGGCGAATCGCTGACGGAGGCCGACATCACCGCCAAACTGGAGCACGGCGTGCTGAGCCTGAGCATTCCCAAGGCGGAAGCGCGGAAGCTGCCTGAAAAGAAAACCATCATGATTGAAGGCTGAACCACAGCGACAATCGGCCCGGACTGCCCGCGCGGCAATCCGGGCCTTTTTTACGCCAACGGTTCCGCCAGCGCTGATCGCTTCTTCTGCGCCGCAATATGGGAATGCGTTTTTCACAGGCGTCAGGTTTTTTGATTGCCCGCCGCCGTGTTTTCTGCTATAATATTCGTGAATCGAAATATCTCCGCATCCGGAAGCGGACAATTCCGCGGCGTCCGTTTTCATCCCGCTTTCGCCGGCGCCGCACCGGCACGGTGTTTCAAGCATGAAGAGAAAGATTATGGCCGCCTGCCTCGCAGCCGTCCTCCTGTGCGCCGCCTGCACGATGGGGCCGCGTTCTTCCCGCGCGCTCGCGGAGGAAACCGACGCTTACGGGGCTTTTGAAAGCGCCTATCAGCGCCAGATCATGCCCGACGGCGACCTCCTGCCCGAGATGCCGGAGGCGAAACCCGCGCCCGCCAGTCCCTACGGCAGCGTGACGGAAGCCAATCTGCAGGGACGATGGGTTCACCGCTATAAGGAGGGTGGCGTCAGCTTCGAGGATATCCTGACGGTGAACGGCGACCGGGCCCTGATCGAGAGCTTCAGCGACGGCGAGCGTTCCACTGTCTGGAACGGCGCGGGCGACCTGAACATCGAGGATCGCTCCTATCGCGGCGTGTGCCCCGCCATCACCGTCTGCGAGGACACCTGGGAAGGCGGCGTGGTGGAGTACTGCGCCATTTACATCCGTTGGGTCGAGGAGGACAGGTTCTTCGACGGCCTCACGCTGGACGAATGGATCAGGGAAGCCCCGGAGGATCCCTGGGATCAATACCTCTACGATACGGTCACGCTCGACAGCCTGCAGGGGATCTGGTACAGCGATTACATGGAAGACGGCGTTCTGTACCAGGACGTGCTCAGCATCGACGGCGACAGCGCCACCCTCTTCGAGACGGCCGACGGTACGCCCGGCAGCATCTGGAACGGGGCCGGAACCGCCTGGATCGAGATGGTCGAGCATATGGAGAACCAGTTCTTCCCGGAGCTGATGATCCGCATGGAATCCGGCGCGTCCGCGGGCAGCACGGCCGGCATCTGCGTCAGCCGCGTGGACGAAAACCGCTTCTACGACGCGCTGTTCAAGCGCTGGTTCGTCCGGATCGAACAGGACGACGACTGGTCGGAAGGCAACCTGCTGTTCGCGATTTATGGCGGCGAAGTCGAAGCAATCGACGGGGGCTACGCCTTCGCGCCTTACGGCATGGACGACCAGGAAAAGCTGATTCTGGACGCCGCCACCGAGCTGGTTCATCCGGAAATGCTGGACGGCTGGGAAGAGGGAAACGACGCCGTTCAGTGGATCGCCAATCTGATGGCCCGCGATCCGGAAACCATGCAGGCCTCCGGCGTCTACGATGTGGACGTGACGGGCAGTCATATCGACCGCGTTTACGGCCTGTACTGGTGGGATTAACGGAGCGGCCGCCATAGAATCGACCAGAAAGAAGGAGGCTTACTCATGCGTACCATTCCGGAAAGCTATCGTTCTCCCTGTCCCGGCGGCGGAACAATCACGTCGCTCCAGTACGGAGAGAAATATGTCCTGCTCTACACGCCGGCGCTCCCCGCCAGGCGCATACTCTATCTGATCCACGGCGGCGGGGGCGATCAGCATTCCTTCTTCTGCCCGCGGTTTATCAATATGATCGATCATATGATCTGCGACCGCGCGCTTGAACCCATGTATATCGTCTCGCCGACCTACTATGACCCGAACGAGACGGACAAGAGCCCCGCTTCCTCCGGGGTCGCCGTCGCGAAGTTCTGCAGCGAGCTGCGGGAGCGGATCATCCCGCTGGCGGAAAGTGCGACCGGCGTCGCTTTCACCCGAAACGAGCGGATCATCAGCGGTTTCTCCATGGGCGGCGTGACGACATGGTACGCCTTCCTTCAGGCGCTCGACCTGTTCTATTGGTTTTTGCCCCTCAGCGGAGACTGCTGGGTGTGCGGCGAAAAGGGCGGCGGGCTGTATCCGGACGAGACAGCGCGGCGTCTCGCCGCCGCGGCCCGCGACGGCGCGCCTGACTTCCGCATTCACGCCATCACGGGCAGCCAGGATATCGCCTACCCGAATTTTGATCCGCAGATCAG
>JAFZRB010000062.1 GCA_017620115.1 Clostridia bacterium
CAACACGCTGGTGCGCTTCACCGACCAGCTGAACCGCGAGATCATGGTGTACATGAGCCGCGAGGGCAACGTGCTGGAAATCTCCATCGGCTCGGCGGCCAGCGTGTCGCTGCCGGAGCGGAGCCTGCGGCGCAGCGTTGAACGCCTCTCCGGCATCCGCTGCATACACACCCATCCCGGCGGCTCGGCGCGGCTCTCCGACGTGGACGAGCAGGCGCTGCGTCTTTTGCGCTTCGACGCCATGTGCGCCGTGGGCGTGCAGGACGGCATCGCCACCGGCATCACCGCCGCGTTCCTGGGCGAAATGGAATACGGCCAGCTGGCCATTCACGTCCACGGGCCGGTCAAACCCGGCCGCGTGCCGCAGGAGCGCTGGCTTCATGAGATCGAGATCGCCGACGAGCGGGTGCTCAAGACCATCCGCGAGGGCAACTGGGAAAAGACGCAGGAGCGCGTGATGCTGGTGTCAAGCGATTCGGACGAGTCGCTGGACGAGCTCGAAAGCCTCACCAACACCGCGGGGGCCATCGTGATACAACGCGTGCTGCAGAAACGGCAGCGGCCCGATCCGGCCACGTTCATCGGCTCGGGCAAGGTTCAGGAGCTGGCGCTCATATGCCAGGCCTCGGAGATCGATCTGGTCATCTTCGACGACGAGCTGACCGCCGCGCAGTCGCGCAACATCAGCGAGATCCTCGGCGCGGGCGTGCGCGTGATTGACCGCACGGCGCTCATACTGGATATCTTCGCCCAGCGCGCGCAGTCCTACGAGGGCAAACTGCAGGTGGAGCTGGCGCAGATGAAGTACAACCTGCCCCGCCTCGCCGGCCTGGGCACGGTGCTGTCCCGTCTGGGCGGCGGCATCGGCACCCGCGGCCCCGGTGAAACACAGCTGGAGGTCGACCGCCGCCGTATCCGCAGGCGCGTGACCGATCTGGAGCGGGAGCTCAACGATCTCGACCGCCAGCGGGCGCTGCGCCGTTCCCGCCGCGAAAAGAGCGAGCAGGCTGTCGTGGCGCTGGTGGGCTACACCAACGCCGGAAAATCCACGCTGCTGAACGCGCTTTCCGGCGCGGACGTGCTGGTGGAAGACAAGCTGTTCGCCACGCTGGATCCCGTGATGCGGAAGGTCGAGCTGCCGGAGAACCGCGAGTGCCTGCTGGTGGACACGGTGGGCTTCATCCGCAAGCTCCCCCACCAGCTGATCGAGGCGTTCAAGTCCACGCTGGAGGAAGCGCTGTACGCCGACCTGATCGTCATCGTCTCGGACGCCTCCAGCGACCGTTGCGCCGAACAGCGCGCCGTGGTGCTGGACGTGCTGAATCAGCTGGGCGCGGCGGGCAAACCCATGCTGGAGGTTCTGAACAAATGCGACCGGCTGGCCGGCCTGCCGCTGTCCACGCCCGGACTCATTCCCATCTCCGCGCAGGAGGGGCAGGGTCTCGATGAGCTGCGCGCCGAGTTGGGACGCCGCCTCGGCCAGCTGCGCCACCGCGTGCGGCTCACCATCCCCTTCGCGGAAGGCGCGGCGCTCTCGCTGGCGCACGACAAAGGCCAGGTACTGAGCGAGGAATACACCGACACCGCCACGGTGGTCGAATGCCTGATGGACGGCACATTGTGCCAGCGCATTGAAAAAATGCTGAAAAACGGAACCATCGAGCGGCTGTGACCGTCCGAAAAATACGAAAGAGGTGTTTACCATGCGACGTTTCCTGGCCGCGCTGCTGCTTTGGGCGCTGATCCTGCCCGCCGCCGCGCAGGCCAAAGTATATGAGAGCACGATGATTCTCGTGAACAAGCAGAATTCCCTGCCGAGCGACTATGTGCCAGGCGACCTGTCCCGCCCGAACGTAACCTACGCGCCCGGCGTGCCCGAATCGCGCAAACAGATGCGCGAGGAAGCCGCCCGCGCGCTGGAAGCCATGTTCTCAGCCGCGCTGGAGGACGGCATCGGGTTCATGGCGATCTCCGGCTACCGCTCCTATTGGACGCAGCACGACATCTACTATACGCGCCTGAAAGAGGCCGGCGAGGCGCACGTGTCGCTGTACGTGGCGCAGCCGGGCAAATCCGAGCACCAGACCGGGCTGGCCATGGATCTGGGCATAGAGGGCTACCTCGACCTCTCCGAGCGCTTCGCGGACACCGACGCCTACCGCTGGCTCTCCGAGCACGCCCATGAATACGGCTTTATCATCCGCTATCCGCAGGACGGCGTCGAGGAAACCGGCTACGCCTTCGAGCCGTGGCACGTGCGCTATCTGGGCGTACAGGCCGCGGACGTGTGGGCCCGCGGGCTCACGCTGGAGGCCTGGTACCGCCAAAAGCTGGCGGCCAGCCACCTGCTGCGCAAGCGGTCGTTCAGATTGTACAAGCCGCTGGGATAAGCGGCCGCCCTGCGCATGTTTTCATTCTCGAACGCCTTTGGGCCGACTGAAAAAACGCCGGGATCGCAGCGATCCGGGCGTTTTTCATACTGAATGACATCTAAAACATGCACAAATGCGGAGCGGATTTTTCGTCCTGGCAACGCGGAGCGGAGGGAGGCGATGCGGCGCATCGTTGACCGAAGCGACGCTAAGCCAGGGCGGAAAAGGCGCCCGCAGGTGTGTATGGTTTAGACGGAATTCAGTATCATATACGGATGCGATACGCTCCGCAGGGCGCCTGCGCATTATCGGGCAGGCAGTTCAAAGAAATCCAGCGCCTTCCGCACGGCCAGATCCCAGAACGGCCACTCATGGCGATATCCGGGCACGCTTTCGAACACAGCCGGAAGGCCGATGGCCTCCGCGTGCCGCTGGAAGCGCAGGAAGGCCGGATACCCGCCGTCCTCCGTTCCGCAGGTGAAATACAGCTTCGGAAGATCCGGATCGTGCGCGTGCTCGTCGATGAGGCGCCAGGTGTTCTCATACGACGCCTCATAGGCCTCGAGGCTGCCGTGGTTGATGACCGCCGACGTCACCTTGCGCTGATACATGCGCTCGTCGTTTTCCTTCAGCCAGCTCAGCTCGCGCGGCGACGCCGAAAAAACGGCGGCTCCGGCGAATTTCTCCGGATGGTTGAAGGCGTATATGCAGGTGCCGCTCCCGCCCATCGAGAGCCCGGCGATGTAGTTGTCATCCCTTTTGTCGGACGCGGGCAGCCAGCCGTAAACCATGGGCATAAGCTCTTCGGTCAGGAAGTCGTACATCCTGTAGCCGGGGCCGAACGACGGCCAGTTCGCGTAGCCCGCGTTCAGGCCGCTGGGCATGACCACGATCAGATCGCGCGCGTTCGCGTACAGCTCGATCTGCGTGCGGCGCACCCAGTCGCTGTGATCGCCGAACGCGCCGTGCAGCAGCCACAGCACCTTGTATTTGCGGCCGGAGGCATAGAATTCCGCCGGCGTCCGGTTGCCCGGCAGAACGGGCAGAATGATGGAGACGGTCGTTTCCCCGCTGAGGCAGCGGCTGGATAAATTGAGCTGCATGAGCGCCATGATGCTTTCTCCTTTCCATAGTTCCTGTTCACGCGGCTATTTGCGGGCTTCTGCCCGCAGGGCCGAGCGCACCTCGTCCTTCAGCGGAATGGAGCGCCCCGCGCCGGGCCGGCTGACGGCGATGGACGCGGCCTGCGCGGCCGTGCGCAGCGCGTTCTCGACGCTTCCCCCCGCCAGCACGGTCTGAAGGAAATAGCCGGTAAAGGTGTCGCCCGCGGCCGTGGTATCGACCGCGTCCACCGGCATGATGCCCTGGCGCACCCGCCGCTGCCCATCCGCGTACACCGAGCCCATTTCGCCCAGCGTCAGCACCACCCGACAGTTCGGATACCGGCGCAGCAGCTCGTCCAGCATGGCCTCCGTGTCCGTCAGCCCGGTGATGTCCGCGCCTTCGATCTCGTTGAGGATGAGCCATTCCACCAGCTCCAGCGGCCATGAGAGCAGTTCTTCCGACACGGGCGACGGATTGAGCGCGACATGCATCCCGCGCCCGGCGGCCTGTCGGATGATCTCCTCGCCGCCGCTGATTTCGTTCTGCAGCAGAACGTAATCCCCCGCCGCGAAATGCGACAGGGTCTCCCCGATCATCTCCGGCGTGATCATCCTGTTCGCGCCGCCATAGAGGATGATGCTGTTTCGCCCCTCCTCATCCACCTGAATGATCGCATGGCCCGTGGGCGCGTCCAGCGTCCTCAGGTCGTCCGTATTGACGCCGAACGAGGTCAGGTAGTCCTTCATGAACTGCCCGTCCTTCCCGATCGCGCCGGCGAACCAAACTTCCAGACCGGCCTTCGCCAGGGCTACAGCCTGGTTCGTTCCCTTCCCGCCCTCGTTCTTCCGGTATTCGTCGGAGGAGATCGTTTCTCCCTCGCGCACCAGATGGCTGAGCCGGTATACGTGATCGATGTTGACCGAACCGAAAACCAGCGTTTTCATGAGCAGACGCCCCTTCCCTCACAAAACTCTAGCGGGCGATATGCGCGAACAGATCGGCAAACAGCGCGTCGCGGTTGATGTGATAGACATATTTGCACAGGGGCCGCCGCGCGTCCATGGCGTAGTGATGGTCGTATTCCGGAATCGGCGTTGTGATCAGCTTTTCCAGCATCAGGCTGCCGCTGTCGTTCATCAGCCAGCCGATGGTGGTCACGTCCCAAATCACGCGGCTCCACACCCTGCCCTTCGCGTACTCGTTGGCCGCCTCCACCGTGTGCTGAACCAGGTAGTCGCACAGCGCGTTTTTCCCCTTCAGCCAGTACTCCAGCTCGGGCCCTGTGGTCGTGAAGGCGCTCACCACGCCCATGCACGGCAGCATCACCAGCGGCGCGCCGGAACCGAAAACCACGCGGGCGGCGGCCACGTCCTGCATGCAGTTGAACTCCTTATTATCGTGCCATTCGAGGCTGTGGCCGCCCAGCCATACCACCACGATGCGATCCGCGATCTCCGGTTTCATGAGCAGCGCGGAGGCCACGTTGGTGATCGCGCCGATGGTCGCGACGTAAAGGGGCTTATCCGGCGTATACGCCGCCGCCCGTTCGGCCAGGTCCCGCGCCGCGTCGGAGTCAACGGGCGTCTTTTCATCCGGCAGGTAGGTTTCCGAGCCCCGGAAAACCGGCCGCTCCATGCCGGACAGGCTGAGCAGCTTCAGGATCTCCTGATAGCTGCGCTCCATGCCGTCCGCCGGGCCGGTCGAGCGGCTGTTGAAGAACGGCGCGGCGTAAAGCGCCTTCACATCCAGCTTTTCCCCGGCGTGCAGCGCGTAGGAAATCGCGAACTGATCGTCTATCTCGTTGTAGGCGTCCGTGTCCAGAACCATGTCGATCCTGCCCTTGGGGCATTCCAGGTTGCGAAGGCGCTGCTGCTGTGTAAGCATGGGGATCATCCTTTCTTGCCATGTCGTTTTGTGCGCGCGGAAAGCGAACTGAATACCGGGCTTGACTATATATTATCAAAACGCCGGATTATTTGCAACTCTCTTTTGACGCCGTTCATGTCGAATCGCGTGATGTCTTTCTGACTGGTGAGCATTTTTCAGGATAACGTTGCGCGGCGCGCGTCCGCCATGGTATAATAAAGGCGAATACACGGAAAGGACATGATGGCCGCATGACACCAAGGGAACGAATGATAACGGCGCTCAACCTGGGCGTTCCGGACCGCGTGCCGACGTTCGAGCTGGAATTCCAGCTGAGCGAGGAATTGATGGGAAAGAGCATTCTCAGAGAAGAGGAGCTCGCCGGCCTCCCAGAGAACGAGGCGCAGCGCAGGCTGCGTGAGAACGCGGCGTTTCTGATCGAGCTGTATGGGCGATTGGAGCACGACGCGATCTGCCTCCATTATCTCAGCACCGAACACATCGCCCAAACGATCGAGTATATCCGCGAGCTGTCGGGCGACCGGTTCATGATCATGGCCCACGGGGACGGCACCCTCGCCATTCCGGACGGCAACGGCCTGTATGAGCTCAGCTACGCGCTGTTTGAAACGCCGGATGAAATGCACGAAAAATGCAGAAAAATGGCCGACGACGCCATCAGACACAACGACTACCTGATGGATCACGGCCTGGACGGCTTTATCCTCTGCTCGGACTATTGCTTCAATCAGGGGCCGTTCATGTCGCCCGCCATGTTCGCGGAATTCATCACGCCCTACCTGCGCGACATCATCGCCGCGATCCGCGCGCGAGGCCGCTATGCCATCAAGCACACGGACGGCAACATCATGCCCATCATCGACCAGCTGGCCAGCTGCCATCCGCACGCGCTCCATTCCCTGGATCCCATGGCCGGCGTCGATATCCGCAGGGTCAAGGAATTGTACGGAGACCGCCTGGCGCTGTGCGGCAATGTGCACTGCGCCGCCATGCAGACCGGCACGGAGCAGGACGTAATCGATTCGGCGGAATACTGTTTAAAATACGGCAAGCCCGGCGGCGGCTACATCTACTGCACCAGCAATATCCCCTTCAAGGGCCTGCCCCTGGAACGGTATCAGCTCGTGCTGGATGTCTGGCGGAAATACCGCGACTATTGAGCGAGGCCCTATCGATCCCGCGGCGCGGAATCCCGCCAGATCCGGCTTCAGGGAACGATTTCTATGATTTCATGAAGCGGCACCTCATCCACGATCACCGCGGCGCGGCCGCCGATGTACTCAAAGGGCAGCCTGCGCCCTTCCGGCTGCAGAACGAGCGCTTCGGGGCGCTTTTCCAGGGCTATGGAAAGGGCGACCTGACGGCAGGCGGGTATGAAATCCTCCGTCGCGACGCTGGCGGCGCGGTGATTGCCGTTTCCGTTGACCAGCTGGACGAGCGTGCGGCCGTCTTTGCGCAGCACGGAAACTTCGATAAGCCCTTCGGCGCTCTCAACGGACACCATCGGCGCGTAGAGCCGGCCGAGCAGCGCGCCGATCATCGCGCGGTGCAGATACTGAGCGGCCTTCTGGTAGGCGCTGCCCAGATCCGTGCCCACCGCCGCGATTCGCCCGCGCCCGAACGGGCACACGACGGCCAAAGGCTCCGTTTCGCTCCGGGCGTCCGCCGACATGCGCGCGACGGTCTCGCCCTCTTGGATAGTCAGGGTGCAGGCGTCAAAGGCCGTGCCGAAGGCTTCGCCGTCCAGCGTAAATACGGAGCTTTCCCGCTTTTCCTTCACCGCGAAGGGCGCGCCAGCTTCCGCGAAGAGGGCGCATGTTTTCCCGCCCGCGAGCAGCAGGCTGCCCCCGCCGCGGGCGTAGTCCAGAAGCTGAGCGACCGTCTCTCCCGCCAGACCGGAAAAGAGCTCCGGCACGACGATCACGGGATACTCCGCGGCATGGCCCATAAGGGTGTGCTCGGAGACGATCTCCATGGCGTGGCCGGCGTCGCAGATAAGGCCGGTCATGCCCATGATCTTTTCACAGCCGTTGCGGGAGAAAAGGGAAGATGATTCGCGGTGCCTGTCGAAGGTGGAAAGGAGCAGCGCCACCTGATGGACGGCATGCCCGCGGAAGCAGAAAGGCTCTCTCGCCCGGACGAACTCTTCCACCGGCTTCATGCGGCGAATCTGCTCCATGCGCGGAGCGCCGTCGGGATACTGCGTGATATAATTCTGGAAACCGCCGCCCTGGGAGATGATGGCGGCCGCTTCCTGCATGATCTGCAGCGGATGCTTGACGATATGCCCAGGCTGCCCGTCGACGGCGCGGCGGAAGTTCCAGCACATCAGATCCCACACGTAATTCTGCTGCGCGATGGCCCGCGCGGCGTAGCGCGCGGAATTGAAGGAATCCGATGGGCTCAGGTCGCCGGAGATGAAATCGACCCGCGCGGACACGGCCTCGGGCATATGGTCGCTGTAGGCCCAGTTTGACGCGATCTGGAAATCGGGATACCTGTCGTGCACGGCGTCCACATAATGCCGGACATAGCGCCGGAAAAGCTCCCGGCAGTATTCCCGGTACTCCTCGTAATGCGCGTCTTCGGGCGAGGCGGGCAGCTTGCCGTTCAGCGCGACGCCGGTCTCAGCCTCGAAGGCCCTCACGGTGTCGGGATGGAAATCGACTTCGCTGCCCCAGCAGTCGCCGTCCACCCACACGCCGTCCGCTTCGTATTTCCCGGCCAGCTCCATGAGCTGCGGAATGAGCAGCTCGTCCGCGTAGCGGCCCGCCGTGCGGGTGGCCTGTCCGCTGCGGCTGCCGTCCGCTCTCACGGCGCACTGATCGGGATGGGCCGCGCAGTATTTTTCATCGATAACGCCCGAATAGTGCAGATACAGAGCGACGCCCTCCTCCCGCGTCACGCGACGCCAGAGGGCCAGCGGATCGCCCGCGAAGCGCGGCATGGCGTTGCCGCAGGCTGTGGGATAGGAGGCCCAGCCGGGATGCCCCTTGCAGTCGATCTGCAAAAAATCCGGATGAAGCAGGCGGCAGATCTCGCGGATGTCCTCCTCGCGCAGCGTACCGCCGACGGCGCGGCCGCCGGCGCGGCCGGGCGTGGCGTGAAAGTCAAAATGAAGGCCAAAGCAGCTCTCAGAACGGCGTTTTTTCACAGCGAATCCTTCCCTTCAAATAACAGTCCGCGTTTATTCTTTTCCCGCGCGCAGCAGCAAAACGGCCGCCGCCGCGAGAAAAGGAAGACCGGCGACGATCCCCATCGGCGCGGGCCCCAGCAGTCTCGCGGAGCCCGTGTCGGTGAGGCAAACCGTCAGGGGAAGCGTAGCCGCCGCGTTGATCGAGCCGTGCAGCAGCGCGGGAA
>JAFZRB010000063.1 GCA_017620115.1 Clostridia bacterium
AGCCGGCAGCTCATCATCCCCATCACCTATAATAAGGGCATGGCCGCGCGCAGGAAGGGTGAGTCCCTCGCCAGGCCGCGCGTGCTGATCCCCGTGTTCCCCGGCACGAACTGCGAGTACGACACGGAAGCCGCCTTCCGCAAAGCTGGCGCGGAGCCCACGGTCATGGTCATCAACAACACCACGGCCTCCGGCGTGCAGCAGTCGGTGGAGCGCTTCGCGAGGCTCCTGGACGAATCGCAGATCCTGTTCATTCCAGGCGGCTTTTCCGGCGGCGACGAACCGGACGGCTCCGGCAAGTTCATCACGGCGTTTTTGAGGAATCCTGTGCTGAGCGAAAAGGTCATGGATCTGCTCGACAGGCGCGACGGCCTCATCGGCGGCATCTGCAACGGTTTCCAGGCGCTGATCAAGCTGGGCCTGGTGCCTTACGGCTGCATTGTGGAGGCCAGCGCCGAGTGCCCGACGCTGACCTACAACACCATTGGCCGCCATCAGTCGCGCCTCGTGCGCACTCGCGTGTGCTCGAACCTCTCTCCGTGGATGATGCACATGACGGTGGGCGGGGTGTATACCGTGCCCATTTCACACGGCGAGGGCCGCTTCATCGCCTCGCCAGAACTGGTGAAGGCGCTGGCGGAAAACGGCCAGATCGCCACGCAGTACTGCGACGAGATCGGCATCTCCTCGATGAACATCGACATCAACCCGAACGGTTCGGTCGAGGCCATCGAGGGCGTCACTTCGCCGAACGGACGCGTGTTCGGCCGCATGGCCCACAGCGAGCGCTCGGGCGAGGGACTGTATAAAAACGTGCCCGGCCAGGACAGCTTCGCGATGTTCCGCGGCGCCGTTGATTATTTCAAATAAAGGAGAGTGCTGACCGCATGTTGACCGATATTCAGATCGCACAGCAGACCGAGTTGAAGCCGATTTACGAAATCGCCAGGATCGCAGGCATCGATGAAAAATACATCGAGCCGTACGGCCGCGGCAAGGCCAAGATCGACCTGAGCCTGCTCAGGGAAAACGACAGCCCGGACGGCAAACTCATCCTGGTTACGGCCATCACGCCCACGCCCGCGGGCGAGGGCAAGACGACGACCACCGTGGGCCTGGCCGACGGCCTCAGGCGCATCGGCAAAAACGCCGTCGTGGCGCTGCGCGAGCCCTCGCTGGGCCCGGTGTTCGGCGTCAAGGGCGGCGCGGCGGGCGGCGGATACGCGCAGGTCGCGCCCATGGAGGACATCAACCTGCACTTCACCGGCGATTTCCACGCCATCGGCGCGGCGAACAACCTGCTGGCCGCGATGATCGACAACCACATCTATCAGGGCAACGAGCTGCGCATCGACCCGCGGCGCGTCACCTGGCGGCGCTGCGTCGACATGAACGACCGCCAGCTGCGCTTCGTGGTGGACGGCCTGGGCGGACGCGTCAACGGCACGCCGCGCGAGGACGGCTACGACATCACCGTGGCTTCGGAGATCATGGCGGTGCTTTGCCTGTCCAGCGGCATCGAGGATCTCAAGGCGCGGCTTTCCCGCATCGTGGTGGGTTACACCTATGACGACGAGCCCGTGACGGCGGGCCAGCTCAAGGCGGCGGGCGCGATGTGCGCGCTGCTCAAGGACGCGCTCAAACCCAATCTGGTGCAGACCCTGGAGCACACGCCCGCGCTGGTGCACGGCGGCCCCTTCGCCAATATCGCGCACGGCTGCAACAGCGTGCTGGCCACGCGCATGGCGCTCAAACTGGGCGATTACGCCGTAACCGAGGCCGGTTTCGGCGCGGACCTCGGCGCGGAGAAGTTCCTGGACATCAAGTGCCGTATGGCGGGGCTCAGGCCGGACGCCGTGGTGCTCGTGGCCACCGTGCGCGCGCTCAAGATGCATGGCGGCGCAAAGAAGGCCGAACTGGGCGAGGAGAACCTGGAGGCGCTGGAAGCCGGCATACCGAACCTCCTGCGGCATGTTGGGAATATCACGGGCGTGTACAAACTGCCCTGCGTTGTGGCGATCAACCGATTCCCGACCGACACAGCGGCGGAACTGGCGCTCGTCGAGGCCAAATGCCGCGAGCTTGGCGTAAACGTGGCGCTGAGCGAGGTGTGGGGGAAGGGCGGCGCGGGCGGCGAGGCGCTGGCCCGGGAGGTTGTGCGCCTGTGCGACACGGAGCACGGCTTCGAGTTTTGCTATCCCTCCGACGCGACGCTCAGGCAGAAGATCAGCGCCGTCGTGAAAAAGATCTACCACGGCAGCGAGGCGGTGTTCACGCCTGAGGCGAAGAAGCAGCTGAAGAAGCTCAGCGAAATGGGTTGCGATTCCATGCCCGTCTGCATGGCCAAGACGCAGTACAGCTTCTCCGACGATCCGAAGAAGCTGGGCGCACCGGATGATTTCAAGGTGACTGTGCGTTCTGTCAAGGTGAGCGCCGGAGCCGGCTTCGTGGTCGCGCTCACCGGCGACATCATGACCATGCCGGGCTTACCAAAAACGCCCGCCGCGGAGAACATCGACGTGGACGCGAACGGGGTCATCACGGGTCTGTTCTGATCGAAAACGATATAAACGCGATCCCCCGGCACACAGCCGGGGGATCGTGCGTGACTGCACCTCGTCGGTCAGCGATGGATGTCATGGACGGCTCGCGATCATTTCTTTATCCTGACCAGCGCGAAGCTGTTGCCCTGCATGGTGAACCCGTCGCCGGAAACGGCTTCTTCCTCAAAGTCGTGACCGTCGTCCACCCGGCGGAGGGTCATGCCGGAGACTGGCTTTCCGCCGATCTCGAAACGCACGGCCGCCTCGGGCGGCGGGCAAGCGTTCAGGCAAGCGTCGTCGTTGTAATAGGCGATGTACACGAGCGTATCGCTCTCCTGCGTTTTCGCAGCCGTGCAGTACATGTCCTCCGGCGCGTCGCAAGCGACCGCCTCGCCGGCCTTGTAGAGCTCGTTCCAGGCGTAGAGAGTCCAGTAGCCCTTGAGCGTCTCCACACCGCACATGGCCGCGTGAACCTTCGCCTCCCTGGGCTTGAACAGATTGTTCCAGTTCTGGAAGAATATCTGCGCGTCGTAGAACATGAGCTTGTCGACGCTCTCGGCCTGCATGCTGCTGATCAGGGAAGCCATGAACGCCGCGCCGAACGCCGTCCGGTGCAGGCTGACGCTGGAAGGCAGGTCGTCCCATCTGACCACGTAGTTCCACTCGTCGTAGATGCTTTCGGCCTGTGCGAAGCCGTATTTGTCCATCAGCCCACGCGCAAGCCGGGCCATGGCGACGGCCTCGTCCGGCTTATGGCAATAGCCGTGCCAGGACACAAAGTCCAGCGGCGCGCCTTTTTCCCGCGCGAAAGCCAGGAAGGGCTCGAACAGGGACGAATGCGGGCTGGTCAGCGCCAGTCCGCCTACCTTTACGGCCGGATGTTCGCGCTTGATGAGAGAAGCCGTGACGCGGTACAGCTCGAAGATCTCCTCCTGCGTGCCCGCCCAGCACTGCGGGATGTCCGGCTCGTTCCAGATCTCCCAATAGCGGATGTTCCATTCGTAGCCGTTCGCCCAGCCCTCGTTGTAGTGGGCGATGATGTGGGAACAGATGCGCGCGAACTTGCCGAAATCCTTCGGCGGGTAAATGTGGCGCTTGATCGGCTGGTGTTCGATGGACGAGCCCAGGCGATAGAACGGCTCCGTGCCCGCCGCGCGCATGAGGCGCAGATACTCGTCGGTCAGCGTGAAGTTGTAAGAAGCGGGATCGTTCTCGTCCGCGTCGAAAAACGGAAAGATGCAGTGGATATCCACGAATTCGCCCGAGCCGAAGGGATATTCGATGTCGTGGGTGCGCCCAAAGGGGATACCGGCCGCGCGAAACTCCTCCGTCGCGTCGTGGGTGAAGTGACCGGAGACCGGCCCGCCGCCCACGCCGTGCATCGGCTTGATGCGTCCAATGGATCGGGATGGATCGATCCGGATCAGTTTGTTCTGCATAGACTCACCTCATTTACTTTTTTCCCGATTATACGCGATTCTTTTTCTGGCATCAACAGATAAAGTATACTGCCTGCGCCGCAAATCCCGCCATGTTACGGGACGGGCAGGATGCCCTGCGGGCACGTTATACGCGGCTCTTCGCCTTCCCGCATGTCGCAAACGACTTTGCCGCGGGGCGTCAGGAGTTCGACATGCGCGCGGCGCAGCCCAAGAAGCGAGGGCGAAAGCCTGATTTTCTCCATGCCGGGCGCGACGATTTCAAGCCCCAGCAGCGCTTTCGGCAGAGAATAGAGCGGTGTGCCGGCCCAGGCGTGGCTGTGATCGAACCGATAGGTCGGCTCCGGTTTGACGAAGCCTTCCGCGATGCCCTTCGGGCACTCCTGAACGGGCGCCTTCCAGCGTTCGAGCACGCTCAGCGTGTACCGTTCCCTCAGACCGAGGCGGCAGATGGCCTCCAACAGGTAATGCATGAAATATGGCTGAATGTCGCCTTCGATCGTTCCGTCCATGACCCTGCCGAGGATATCACGCGCCAGGCCGTCGTCGCAGACGCCAAAATAAGCGGCCAGGATGTTGGACTGCTTGAGATAATACCGCTTTGCGACGTTCGGAGGCATCCACTTGCCGATCAGCGATTCGTCGGTTGGGGTGTTCAGCCCCTCAAAATAGCAGCCCTTTTCCGCGTCGAACAGCAGGTCGTTGATCGCCTTGCGCAGCGCGAGGCGCTTTTCGGCGCAGGCGCGCGCGCAGTCCGGCCGCGAGAGCGCCTCGTATATTTTCCCGGCGGCTTCCAGTGCGCCGGCGTAGAACATATTCAGGCAGGTCTGCCCGAGAGCCTTGGGCGGGTGATGCAGGGAAATGCCGTCTATGTAGATCCAATCCACGAACATATAGTCCGGCGGCGTCTCGACCAGGCCGTTTTCTCCCATGTAGGTTTCAAATCGCTTCAGGAGCAGCTCGAGCGCCTTATCGCATTTTTCGAGCAGCTCCCTGTGGCCTGTGATCATGTATATATCATAGAGCATCCTGACCCAGATGCAGCTGTAGGTCGTGTGGAACATCCGGCCGTTTTCGCGCTCCAGGAGCACGGCCGTGCGCAGGATGTCGAATTCCGCCAGCCGCATATCGCCGAAGGAAAACAGCGTCATCAGGCTCTCGATGTAGTAATCCCCCGTGCAGGCCAGCGGCTCGCAGTGGCCCGGCCCGTCGAGATGATGGGTCTGTCGGCAGATCATCAGCGTGTGCTTGCAGGTTCTGAGCACCTGATTGAGCGCATCGTCGCTCACCACGGTGTCCGCTTCCTCAAAAACGGGGTAGTGGGTATCGATGAACGCCACGCGGACGTGCGCCGGCCGCGCCGAGCGGTTGTCCGCGGTGACGAGCAGGTTGCCGGCGCTGTGCATGTAGAAGCCGCGATACGCGCCGCTGCCGGAGAAGATCATGTCCTCCGCCGTGCCCTCCTCCGTGAGTTCGCGGGCGGCGGCATGGACGCGGATCTCTCCCTCCGCCTCGACGCGCGCTTCGATAAAGCCGGCATAGATCATATCGAATTCAAGCTCGACGGTTTTGGTTTCTCCGGGCGCGAGCGAGATCTCTGAGCCGGGGACTGTGAGCGTCCGTTCGCTCCTTACGGGAATGGGGGCCGTGGAGGTATGCCAGACGTTGGGCGCGAGGGCGGCGCCGACGTATTTGTCCGGCCCGATCCGTCCGTCGAACCGGCAGGGCGCGCAGTACGCCCCGTTTTTGCGCGCGAGCCAGCTTTCATCCGTGAGGACGAGCTGCTCCGTGCCGTCCTGGAAGGTCAGAACGGCGGAGAGCATGAAGCCGCCGCGCCCCCTTGAATACTCGCAGATCTGCACGGGCATCATGCGCACCCGCGCGAAGAAGCACAGCGTCTCCGCGTTCGGTTGGATCTCCATCTCGAAGGCATAGAAGTTTTCGCGGGGCCTGTCGTTGCCGATGAAATCGCCGCCGACGCTCGCCGGGCCGGTTGCGACCAGCGCGTCGTTGCAGTACAGCTGGAACGCCGTGTCGCCGCTGAAGCGCAGCCGGGCCGAGACGACCCGCTGCGTGAACGCATAGCGCCTCTGGAATTCCGCGACCGTGTAATGGCCCTCGTCGCCGTCCGGCGGCGGGGTATAGAAGGTGGTGCTCTGGTTCGCGGGGTATTGGGATTCCGGCAGCCAGATCCATTGTTCGCGATGCTCCATTTTCAAAACCTCCTGTCGCAGTATCACGCGTGTCAATCCGTCGCCCTGAAGGATCTCTCCGTCTGGCCGTATCGGTAGGCCTCGTCCAGCAGCGCCTCCAGGCTGGCCAGCGGCGTATCCGGGGTAGCGCCGTTGCCCAAAGTCAGCATAAACCGGCCGTCCGGACGCCGGTAGGTGTCCATCAGATATCGCACCTCCCGGCGCACATCCTCCGGCGTGCCGTAGGGAATGGTGCGCTGCACGTCGAAGCCGGACCAGATGGCGATCCTGTCGCCGTACAGACGGGCGACGCGCCTTTCGTCCATGGTGTATTTCTGAATGGGGTGGAGCACGTCCACCCCCAGGTCGATGAAGCGCGGGATGAGCGCCTCCACGTTGCCGCAGGCGTGCAGCCAGAAGTGCATGCCCAGCTCATGCACCCGGTCGATCACTTTTTTGTAATAGGGCGCGAAGAATTCGTCGAAGACCTTCGGGGAGAAGAATGTGCTGGTTTGGGTGCCCAGATCGTCGCTGGTGGCGATGCCGTCCAGATGCAGCTCGTCATGGCTCCGCTCGACAAGGCGCAGATAAAAGTCCGTGAGGGCGCGGAACAGCGCGTGCACTTCGTCTGGATAGAGGCAGAAATCGGTCAGCGCGTTTTCCATGCCCCGGACGCTCCAGAATCGCTCGAAGAAGAAATACCACC
>JAFZRB010000064.1 GCA_017620115.1 Clostridia bacterium
GACGGACGCGCCGGGGTTCTATAAAGATCTGGAACAGTATGAGATTTACAACGGCCGCCGTTCCTTTGAGGAATTCAAATCCATCGTGCTGACCCGCTACAAAAACTGGCGCGACGACCGGAAGATATACGAGTGCTCCCTTCTCCAGAACACCGTGGAGGACATGATCCTGTTCAGGCAGGCGTCGGACGAGGAAATCCTTGAATTCTACAAAGAAGTCCGCGAGGCGCTGAAGGGCCGGGAATTCCGCGTCGTCTACCTGGAAACGGAGGACATCCGATCGAGCATTGACGCGGTCAGGCGGGAACGGGTTGACGAACAGGGCAACGAGCGGTGGTTCTCCATGGTGTGCGAATACTTCAACGCTTCGCCCTGCGCGAGACAAACGGGGCTGAGGGACTTCGAGGGCTTTGTGACGCATCTCAGCCACAGACAGGCGCTCGAGCTCAGGATATGCCGCGAGATTTTCCCCGAACAGACCGTCCTTCTCAAATCCAGAAAGGTCGATGATTTCCTTTCCGAATGGAAGGGACAAAGCTGACTTCCAGTCTGCCAAACGACGATAACGAGGTATTGCCATGTACGACCAAATCAAACTCAAAAACGGCCTCACCCTCATCGGCGAGCGGCTGCCGCACTTCCGGTCGGTGTCGGTCGGCGTGTGGATCGCGGCGGGCTCCCAGTATGAGACGCGGGAGGAAAACGGGCTCAGCCACTTTCTGGAGCACATGCTTTTCAAGGGCACGGAGAAGCGCTCCGCCCGCGACATCGCCGAGGTCATGGACGCGGTGGGCGGGCAGCTGAACGCCTTCACCGCCAAGGAATGCACCTGCTTCTACGCCAAGGTGATCGACGAGCACACCGAGCTGGCGCTGGACGTGCTCAGCGACATGGTGCTTAACTCCGCCTTCGACCGGGCCGAGCTGGAAAAGGAAAAGGGCGTCATCCTGGAAGAGATCGCCATGAGCGAGGACGAGCCGGAGGACGTGTGCGGCGAGCTCATCATGAGCGCGCAGTACGGCGACCAGCCGCTGGCCTGGCCCATCCTCGGCCCGGCGGACAACGTGCGCTCGTTCACCCGCGAGGCGCTCGTGGCCTACCGCGATAAGATGTACCGACCCGAATGCTCGGTGCTGGCCGTCGCGGGCAACTACGAATGGGACGCTCTGGTCGGGCTGGCGAACCGCTATTTCGGCGAATGGAAGACGGGCGAAGGCGCGTGTCCGGCCTACGTCGTGCGGCCCGCGAAGCCGCAGAGCCTGCGCCGGGAAAAGGATATCGAGCAGGTGCACCTGTCGGTGGGCTTCCCGGCCTGCTCCATCGGCGCGCCGGAAGTGTATCCCATCTCCATCTTCAACAGCATACTGGGCGGCGCGATGAGCTCCCGCCTGTTCCAGCGGGTGCGCGAGGAGAGCGGCATGGCGTATTCGGTGTACAGCTATCCCAGCTACTACACCGCCAGCGGCATGCTGGTGATCTACGCCGGCACCAGCCGCCAGAACGCGCCCGCCGTGCTGGAGATGATCGATAAGGAAATCGAAAAGCTGGTGAAGGACGGCATCACCCGGGACGAGTTCGAGAAAACCCGCGCGCAGATCCGCGGCGGCTACGTGCTGGGGCAGGAGAGCGCCTCCGCCCGCATGAACGCGCTGGGTCGCCGGATGCTGCTGCTGGGCGACACCCAGAGCGAGGACGAAATGCTGGACAAGCTGAACGCCGTTCAGTACGACGAGGTGAACCGCATCATGCGCGAGGTGCTCGCAAGCCCCCGCTCTTACGCCACGGTGGCGCCGAAAGGATGAGGTGAAGATGATCTACGAATACCGCGAGGCGACGCTCTCCGATCTGGAAACGCTCTGGAGAAAGAACATAGCCCAACATCCCGGCGACCCCCACTGGGCCGCCTGGCGCGAGGAATACATCGGCTTCAACCGCAGCGGCCTAGGCAGAACCTTCTCGATCCTGTGCGACGGCGAAGCCATCGGCGAGGGCACGCTGCTCTTCTCGCCCGAATGCAGGCCCATCGGGGGACAGCCGGCGCTGGCGGACGGCAAAACCACAGCCAATGTGAACGCGCTGCGCATCGAAAAGGCGCACGAGGGACAGGGGCATATATCCCGCCTCATGCGACTGATGGAGGATTGGGCCAGGGCGCACGGCTATACCCGCCTGACCATCGGCGTGGACGCGGCGGAAACCCGCAACCTCGCCATCTACCTGCACTGGGGCTTCAGCGAATATGTCATGGCCGAGGAAGAGGATGAAATACTGCGCGCCGGGCCGGTGCTGTATTACGCCAAAACCCTTTCCCAAAAATAAGAAAACCGCAAAAAGAATAAACCGCCCTTGACATACCCGGCCTCCTGTCGTACAATGTATTACAGGAGGCGATTTCTATGACCATGTCTATAAGAATGAGCGAAGAGGATCAGAAGCTGATCCGGGATTTCGCCAAGCTGTACAACATGACCGCCAGCGAGTTTATACGGCGCGCAGTGATGGAAAAGATCGAGGACGAAGTAGACATAAGCATTGCGGAACAGGCGTATGCGGAATACAAAGCCGATCCCGTCACATACACGCATGACGAAGTTGGAAGGATGCTTGGTCTAAAATGAAATCCTATCACGTCGATTATGCCAAAAAAGTAATCAGGGAACTGCAAAAGCTCGATCCTTCAACGGCAAGGCTGATTTATTCATGGATCGGCAAGAACCTCGAGGGCTGCGACAATCCCCGCGCGCACGGCAAAGCCCTGAGCGCCAATCTGGCTGGGCTCTGGCGCTACCGCGTGGGGGATTTCCGGCTCATCGCGGAGATACAGGACGACAGGCTGGTCATCCTGATGATCGAAGTCGGACACAGGAGCGAAATCTACAACTGACGAAAGGGGCTGCATCCCATGACCGATCATGCCGAGCGCGCGAAGGCGCTCTTTCTGGAAGGCTACAACTGCGCGCAGGCGGTTTTCTGCGCCTTTACCGACGTTACCGGGCTGAGCCTGTCCGATTCCGCCCGGCTTTCCTGCTCGTTCGGCGGCGGGCTGGGCCGGCTGCGGGAGGTATGCGGCGCGGTCAGCGCCGCGGCGATGGTGCTGGGTATGGCGAAGGGCTACGACAAGCCCGGCGACCCCGAACTCAAAAAGCGGCACTACGAACTGATTCGCGAATTCGCCGCGCGCTTCAGAGAAGAAAGCGGCTCCATCATCTGCCGGGAGCTGCTCAGCGCCGCGGGGCTGCCCGTGGAGGAGGGCGGCGCGCCCGAAGCGCGCACGCCGGAATACTACGCGAAGCGCCCCTGCCCCGGTCTGGTTTACCGGGCGGCGCGCATCCTGGATGAGATGCTGGCGGAGTGACCGGCACGTTTCTGCCAAACGGCAAAGCAATACCGCCTCGCACATCGCGCCCCGGCGTCGCTGACGCCGGGGCGCGTTTCCGTCATTCCGCCCTGATCCACAAAAGCCTCGCGACGCGCGGCTGGCCGAATTTCAGCTCGAAGCCCCGCGCAGCCATCTCCGTGCCGGTCAGGCGGACGGTTTCTCCCGTGTCCTCGTCGGTGAGAACGCAGGCGGCGTCCCCGTCGATGAAGGGCAGCGTGAGAGACAGCGTGTCCTCGTCGCATTTTTCCTGCCGGAAGGCCAGCAGCACGCCGGTTCCGTCGTCCGGGTCGTAGAAGGCGTAGGCGGTGAAGCCGGTGTTTTCCTCCTCGGTGTGCCACGGGGTGAGCGGGTAGAACTCCTTCAGCAGGTAGCGGTTCATGCGCTTCCATTCCTTCATGCCCGCGCGCAGCGGCCCGAAATCCTGATCGGGATCCTGCGCGAACTGCGACACCACATTCAGGATGGGCAGGTACGACGCGCGCCACACGTACTGATCGACCACGCCCGCCGCGTCCAGCTGGCCGGAGGACTCCTTGCAGCTCGCGCCGCAGAACGGCACCCAGCGGTTGAACGCCGACGTCATGGAGAGGCGGATGGCCGTGGAGGTGCGGTCGTAGTCGCTGCGCAGTACGGGCACGCCGCGCCGCAGCGACTCCAGGTCGTTGCGCCCGCCGCCACTGGCGCAGGAATCGACGAACCCGCAGCCGCCGTAGCTGAGCGTACACGCGATGAGCTCGTCCCACATGCGGTAGTGCGCGTCGATGAACTTGCACTCGGTGATGCCGCGCCGCTCGTCGCCCTCGCGCGCGTCGAGGTAATTCCACAGCCCGGCCTGATCGCTGTTGTTGTCCTCGCGGTACATGTCCACGTGGTTCTCGGAGAGCGTCTTTTTGATGCGGTCGACCGTCCAGCGGAAGCAGTCGGGATTGCCGATGTTGTTGGAAATGGCTTTGACGCCCTCGCGCCGGATGGCCCACTCCGGGTTATAGCCGAAGTTTTTGGCCAGCGAGTCGGGATCGGTCACGCGCTCCGGTTCGAACCACATGAGCGTCCTCATGCCGTGCGCGCGGGTAAAATCGGTCGATTCGCGGAAGGAATCGCCGGGCCATTTGGCCGGGTCGAGCGTCCACGTGCCCACCGTGCCCCACCAGTCGCTTTCCGGGCTGGACAGGTCGGGCGCGACGTACCAGCCCGCGTCGAACCAGCGGAAATCCACCTTCACGTCCTCGGCGATCATCTTCTCCAGGCTGGGCCGCCAGGTAAAGGAGCGCTCCGAGATGCTGCCGTCC
>JAFZRB010000065.1 GCA_017620115.1 Clostridia bacterium
CGCTGGACGGACAGACGAAGCGCCTTGCGGGCGAGGCGGAAAGCCTGGTGGAGCGCTATCTCAAAAAGGGCGACCTGTCACGGTATGTGAAGAAGAATCAGGCCGCCGAGAAGGTCGTGGCCCACGTGATGGGGGCGGCCTTTGCCAGAGGCGTGCCGGACGATGTCGTCGAAGCGGCGTATCTGCCCAAATCGCTGGCCGGGGCGCTTCAGCGCGCGGTGGATGAGGCGTGCCCGGAACTGGCCGCGTGCGGCAACGTGTGCATGAAATCGGGGGAAAAGGTGTCCTCCGTCGTGCGCGCGGAGATTCGCCGGGCAAAGAACAACGTGTGCGCGCTCGTGCGCCGGCGTTTCCCGGCGGATCGCATAAGGCGGCTGCTCAACGGGAATCCGTCGCTCGGGCGGCTTCAGCGCCAGGCGGACGCGGCGTCCGCGCGGGAGAAGCGGCTCCGCTCGGCGCTGCTGAACGCCATTCCGGAACACTATCGCGACCTCTATCCGCTGGCGCGGGGCATGCGGCGGCATTTCATACTGCACCTGGGGCCAACCAATTCGGGCAAGACGTTCGAGGGCGTGGGACGGTTGCGCGGCGCGCGCCGCGGTATCTACCTGGGGCCGCTGCGCCTGCTGGCGGCCGAGCAGTTTGAAACGCTGAACGCCGACGGCGTGCCCTGTTCGCTGGTCACGGGCGAGGAGCAGATTCGCGTGCCCGGCAGCCGGGTTCAGTCCTCCACGGTGGAGATGGCCGATCTGAAGGCGCGTTACGACGTGGCGGTGATCGACGAATGCCAGATGATCGCCGACCGCGATCGGGGCGGCGCGTGGACCGCGGCCATACTGGGCCTGTGCGCCGACGAGATCCACGCCTGCGCTTCGCCGGACGCCGAAGGCCTGCTTACGCGCATTATCCTGGATTGCGGCGACGAGCTCACCGTCGTGCGGCACAGGCGCATGACGCCGCTGGTGGTTGAGAAGGAAGGATTCGAGTTTCCCGCGTCCGTGCGGAAAGGAGACGCGCTGATCGTGTTCTCCAAGGCGCGCGTGCACGCGGTGGCGGCGGAGCTCCGGCGCAAGGGCTGCCGCGTGGCGCTGATCTACGGCGCGCTGCCGCCGGATGTGCGGCGCAACCAGGCCGCGCGGTTCCAGCAGGGCGACGCGGACGTGGTCGTCTCCACGGACGCCATCGCCATGGGGATGAACCTGCCCATCGAGCGGGTGGTATTCCTGGAATCGGAAAAATTCGACGGCGACATCACCCGGCCGCTGACCGACGCGGAGATCAAGCAGATCGCCGGGCGCGCGGGCCGTTATGGGCAGTACGAAACCGGCTTTGTGAACGCCTACGGCTTCAAAGGCGTGGTGGCGCAGGCGCTGAACAAGCCGCTTCTGCCGCTCACGGAGGCTATCATCTGCTTTCCGGAATCGCTTCTGGGCATCCCACTGCCGCTCACCGCGATCATCAACCAGTGGCTTTCGATGAAGGATAAGGGCAGTTTTTCCAAGGCTTCGGCCACGCGCATGGCAAATCTCGCGGGGATGCTGGAAAACGAGCGCACGAACAAGGCGCTGCTGTATCGCTTCGTTTGCATTCCCTTCGACGAGACGGAGCCGGAGCTTCTGATGCGCTGGCGGGCGATGTATCAGGCCGAGTGCCGCGGCGAGCATATCGACGTGATGGCGGGCATGCCGGAGATCCTGAATCCTGAGGAATGTACGACAGACCTCCTCGACACCCTGGAGGCCGATTACCGCCGATGCGATCTCTATTACAACTACGCGCGGCTCTTCCTGGAGGAGCCGGACAGGACGCTGGAGGAGATTCAGCGCCGCAAATACCTCATCTCGCAGGCGATCATACACATCCTCTCGACGCAGAAGCTGCAGCAGAAGACCTGCCCGGTCTGTAAGAAGTACCTGCCGTGGAACTGGCCCTATCGCCTGTGCGACGCCTGCTTCCGCAGGCAGAGCGGGCTGCGGGGACGCGGGTGAGAGTATACAAAGAACAGCTCCGGCGCGCGGCGATATGCTGCGCGCCGGAGCTGCGTTGGGGCGGTCATTCTTCCGCGGGGGCATCCGCCTGACCGGCCGCGGCCGGCGCGGGCGTGACGACGCTGATGGATCGGAAAGTCGGCTTGGGCTTATCAAACGGGCTGGGCGTGTTGCCCGGATTGGGCACGGTTGTGGCGGCCGCCGCAGACGTTTGCGTGGGCATGGGCTCCGGCGCGTCCGTCGCGGTGGGTTCCGGTACTTCCGTCACATCCGGCTCGGGCGTTTCCGACGTCCCCGGCTCGGGCGTGACGACGTTAATGGATCGGAAAGTCGGCTTGGGCTTATCAAACGGGCTGGGCGTTTTGTCCGGCTGGGATGCGGGCGTGCTTGTCGCGGCTGGCGCGTCTGTCGTCCCGGCACCCGCTGTGGGTTCCGGCGTGGGGGCAGGCTCCGGCGTGGCCGTGGGCTGAGGCGTGGCCGTGGGCTCCGATGTGGGCATGGGTTCAGGCGCGGCCGTAGGCAGCGGCGTGGGGGTGGGCTCCGGCGCGGGCGTCGCGGTGGATTCCTCGGGCGTATCGCGGCCGAGGAACAGGTTGGAGCGCTCTACCAGATCGCTCTGTTCGAGCTGAACGGCCAGGCCGAGAAGCTCCATGTAGGTTTTCTCCTGATCGAAGGCGACCAGGTATTCGCGCCCGTCCGTGCCGCCGGGGACGATTCGCCCGCCGGCCCCGGCGAGCAGCGCGGCCAGCGCTTCTTCCGAAGCGCCGGGAGCCGCGGTCAGCGAGAGCCGCAGCGTCGGCAGGGACGAGCCGGCCCGCACGGGCGCGTCGGTTTGCGCGGGGATGCCGGTCTGTATGGGCACGCCGGTCTGCGCGGGCGGCGCGGTGGGGGTGTCGTCGTGCCCGGCGGAACCGCCCCGGATCGCGAGCACGAGCCCGACGATGACGCAGGCGATTATGATAACCGCGAGCAAAGCCACGACCACGATCAGCGAGGTCGAGCCCGATCCCCCGATTCTTTTCGACTTATTGTTGAACATATCCGTTTTCCTCCGGCGGCGGACCGCAGCCGCTTCGAGCTTTTTTCAAACAGAAAAAGGACGCCTCATAACCATTACCATTATATTACCACAGGTTTCGGGGCACCGCAACAGGATTCGGCCGCATTCTCTTATTTTTCCGAATCAGCCTGTTCGATCAGCAGTCCGGAGCACGGCTCGAGGCGCACGCGGTATTCATCCGGACCCACGCGCAGCACGGGCACGGGCAATCCGTTCAGCAGCGCGGCGGGCTTTAAACCCGCTTTGCGGAAGCGGAGATAAGCGGCCTCCTCCCGGCCGGAAACGTCGGCGGCCATAAGCGCGTCGCGCGCGCCGTCCGCGTCCGTCATGTGGCCGATGACGGCGCCGAAGCCCTCCTCGACGCGCACGTCCCGGAACGAACCCGCACTGAAACCCGGCTCCGCGGCCTGCCCGACGCCCGCGAGGCGGTCGGCGGGGATGGAGCCGATGAAATGCGTGGCGCGGTTCCGATAGCGCATGTACCGCGCGCCCATGGCGTGCAGTTCGCGGTTGACGGCGCATATCCTGGCGTATTGCCGCGTCGGGCGGCCGGCGTCGTCCAGCACCTGATTATGCCACCAGCCCGCGGTCCAGCAGGCCCAGTTGATGCTTCTGGCCCCGAAGGCGAGCGCCGTGTAAGCCTGGTGCCGGAGCTGCGAAAGCGACATCCACTCCGACGGCCGGTTGGAATTGACCTGCAGCACGATCCACAGATCGCGCCCCGTCCCGCGGCATTTGTCCGCCACGACGCGCAGGTTTTCGTAAGCGCCGGCGATGCTGGTCGCGTACATGTAGTAATCGTAGCAGATGTAGTCGCTCTTTACGCAGCGGACGTATTCGTCGATGTAGGTCTGATAGTCCGGCACGCCCAGCTGGGAACGGCGCTGGCTGTCCGTGTTTTCCGGCACGGAGGCGTAGTTCGGATAGAGGTTGAGATAGGGGAGCTGGCGGGGGAAGAGGCGTCTGGCGGCCTCGAAGAGCCGGCCGTAATGGGGAAAATCCAGCGCGCTGGGCTCGTCGCCCATATCCACGCCCCAGAGCGCGGGATGATCCACGAAGCGCCGGGCCGCTTCCTCATAGCGGGCGACAGGTATTTCAGAAGCCAGCGTGCCGGCGTTGTCGCCGTCGCCGCCCCACCAGGACGGCAGGATCCCCGTGGCGAACACGCCGATGCCGTATTTGTCGCACAGATCGAGCAGCTTCCCATCGGCTGGCGTGGCGCAGAGGTAATCGACGCCCGCGTCGGCCAGCGCCCGGATATGCGCTTCGCTCCGGGCGTAGGGTTGGAGACAGTATGTTCCGATCAACAGCCTGCTCCTGTTAAGTTTATCGCCGACCATGCTTCATACGCTCCTTTCTCCTTATGGAAAACGGACAATTGTACTATGCCTTTTTGTCCAGCGCGTGTTTCCAGGCACCCCTGTGGAAGTGCGCGCCCATCCAGATCATGCGCACGAAATTGTCCGCGCACATGCAAATGACGGCCTGGGGAAGGCCCATGCCGAATGCC
>JAFZRB010000066.1 GCA_017620115.1 Clostridia bacterium
GGCCCGCTATTTCATCAGGGACGCCATGGCCGCGCTGGATTATCTCGCTTCCCGCCCCGACGTCGACGGGGCGCGCATCGCGCTGACCGGCCATTCCGGCGGCGGCGCCCAGGTGTGCATGATGATGCTGGCGGCGGGCGGTCGGTTTGCCTGCGCAGCGCCGTGCGCCTATGTGACCGATAACCGGGCCATGCTGGAAACCGGCGTGGATCCGGACAACGAGATGATCTGGCCCGGCAGCCTGGCGGAGGGCATCGACTACGTGGATCTGCTGGCGGGCATGGCGCCCAAACCCGTTCTGATCTTGGCCGCGGAAAACGACTTCTTTCCCATGGAAGGGACGCGGCGCACCCTTGAGGAAGCGCGCCGCATCTGGCGCGCCGTGGGCGGAACCCCGCCGGAGATGACGACGGCGCCCCATGCCCACGCTTATTCTCCCACCCTCGCGCTTGCGGCGGCCCGCTTTTTCCTGCGCCAGCTGGGAGAAGAAGAGCCGGACTGGCTCCGATTCTCCTTTTCGCCGCTGGATCAGCAGGCGATCCGCTTCACCGCCGACGGCCAGCTGCTGAGGGATTATCCCGCCATGGCCACGCTGCAGGACGAGCTGGAAAGCCTGCTGCGCCGCCGCGGGGAACAGCGGGAGC
Source organism: Clostridia bacterium (assembly GCA_017620115.1). Classification (GTDB taxonomy): domain Bacteria; phylum Bacillota; class Clostridia; order Christensenellales; family Aristaeellaceae; genus Firm-10. The sequence continues at coordinate 645 of JAFZRB010000066.1, forward strand.
AGGCGGGCCCGGAAGCCTGGCTGGCGGCCGCGGTGAACGCGGATATGGCATCTCCCGCTCCGCCGCGGGTGTACGGAGAAGGCGTTTGCGGCCATTACGCCTGGCGGGCCGCGCTGTGGCGCGTGGGGGAGGGTCACTGGAACAACGGCGTTTTCCTCCGGGATATGCGCCTGGCGGATCGGAAGCTGCCCACGGTGATCGCGCTGTGGCCCCAGGGACTGGCCCGCCTGGCGGAGCGTTCCGCCTGGATCCACCGGGCCTGCCGGATGGGCTGGCAGGTGCTGGTGATGGACTTGGCTGGCGAAGGCTCGCTGCTGCCGGGGCCTTTGGGCTCCGCTTCCATGTATATCGGCTGGGGCACCATGTACAAGATCAGCGCCTATCTGATCCAGCTGGGCGATTCGCTCTGCGCCCTGCGCGTGCGCGACGTGATCGCCGCCTGGGAAATGGCGCGGCGATGGCCCGAAACGGAGGGGGAGAGCGTTTGCCTGTTCGCGCAGGGGGAAATGTCCCGCTGCGCGGAGATCGCCGCGCTGCTGAAGGGCATCCCCTGCCGCACGGATCCGCTGTGTCAGCCCTACGAGGAGATCGTCCGGGAAAAATACCACGACCAGACCCATACGCACGACTGGATCTTTCCCGGCATCCTGGCGCATACCGACACGGAGGATATCCGAAAACGCCTTGCCCTGCGCGGCCTTGTCTTGCCGGATATGGCGGAAACGCCCGCCTGTAACGATAAAGGAGGAGAAACGAAATGAAACTGAAGATCGCCATGATCGGCGGAGGATCCTATTCCTGGACATACGGCCTGTTCAGCACATTCCTGGACAATCCCTTCTACGACAGGGAAACGGAGCTGTGTCTGTACGATATCTGCGAGAAAGCGCTGAACGATACCTTCGCGTTCTGCTCTTATTACAACGATCTCTATCCCGAAAAGGCGATTACGCTGACCAAAACGCTGCGGGAGGACGAGGCCCTGGAGGGCGCCGATTTCGTGGTGGTCGCCATCTCGCACGGCGGGCTGGAAGCGGAGCTGGAGGATCATTATATCGCCCGTCGGCACGGCTTCTATAATGTGAAGGGCAGCGAATCGGGCATCGCCGGGGCCAGCCGCACCGTGCGCCATGTGCCCGAGTTCATCCGCATCGCCCATCGGATGAAGCAGCTGTGCCCGAACGCCGTGATGCTCAATGTGACGAATCCCCTCACCGCCCTCACCCGCTGCGTGCAGAAATATGAAAACGTGACGGCGGTGGGCTTCTGCCACGGTATCCGCAACCATCTGGAGATCCTTTTGCCCTATTTCGGGGCGGAGAGCTTCGAGGGCGTCAGCTTTTCCGTGTCGGGCGTGGATCACTGTTCCTTCCTGACGGACATTACTTTTCATGGCCGGGACGCGCTGCAGATCATGCGGGACAAGAGGATGATCGAGGCAGCTTGGGCGGGAAAAAGCGCGATTACATTCGACGACCCCTTCGCCGGCCGCGAAAACGAGCGCATCCGCTTTATACTGTGGGATATGCTGGGCTGTATGCCGGGTCTCAGCGACGAGCACTGCGCGGAGTTCTACTACCAGACGACCGGCACCCAGGAGAACCGCGACCTGTTCGGCATGCACTACGACCGCATAGAGGACAGAACGAAATCCGTTGAGCGCCTGCGGGAGCAGATCGTAGGGCCCCTGCAGACCGGCGTTATGCCCCCGCTCAGGGTCAGCGAGGAGCGGCCGGACCGGGTCATCGAGGCGCTGAAGGGCGGCCGCGAGTTTTACGACGTGATGAACTTCCGCAACTACGGCCAGACCAGGGAGCTGCCCATGGACACCGTTGTGGAGACGTTCGTCACATTCGACGCCACCGGCGTCCATCCCGCCATCGCCAATCCGCTGCCCAAGGCGGCGCAGCTGGTGGTGCAGGCCACGGCGATCCGGGAAGAGATGTTCATGGAGGCCGCCGCGGAATGGGACGAGAACAAGCTCGTCGCGGCGCTGTGCCAGGATCCCCTGGTGCAGGATTTCACGCGCATACGGGATGTGGCCCGTGATATCATGCGCTACAACGCGCCGTTCGTCGGGAAACTGTAAAAACCAGGGGCCGTAAGAAGGAGGAAGCGATATGGGTCAGCTTTGCGTCGGTTTTGCGCGGGTGAATATCACGCCGCCCATGGGCATTCCCGTAGCCGGGTATTACCAGCTCAGGCTGGCGGAACGGGTTCTGGACGAATTGGAGATCAACGCCGTGGCGGTGTCCGACGGCGGGGAAAAGCTGCTGCTGTTGAGCGCGGATCTGCTGGATCTGCACGCTCCCTTCTGCAATCCCATCCTCGGCCGCATTGCCCGGCGCACGGGGATCGCGGAGGATCACATTTTCCTGGCCTGCACTCACACGCACACGGGCCCTAAACTGAACGGTGACGAAGCGCCCGAGCTGCAACGGCAGTATTTCGATTTTCTCGCCGTCCGGATGGAAGACGTTTGCGATTTCGCGCTGCGCGACCTTCGCCCCGCCCGGATGGGATACGGCGCGTCCCGGGCCCCGAGGGTGGCGTTCATCCGCCGCTATCGCATGAAGGACGGCTCTACCCGCACCAATCCCGGCGTTTATAATCCGGACGTCGTTTCGCCCATTGGGGAGGTAAACGACGCCGTGAGCCTGGTGCGGTTTGACAGGGAAGGGGCCGACACCGTCCTGATCGTTCATTTCGGATGCCACCCGGACACCGTAGGCGGCTGCGTGATCTCGGCGGACTGGCCCGGCTTCGTGCGGCGGACGCTGGAAAAGGCGCTGGACGGCGTGAAATGCGTGTTTTTCAACGGCGCGCAGGGCGACGTGAACCATGTGAATACCGCGCCGACGGCGGGCGACGGCAACGACCTGTTTATGGATTTTGACGACGTGATGCGAGGCTACGGCCATACCCGCCATATGGGCCGGGCCGTCGCGGGCGCGGCGCTGCAGGCGTTCGATAAGGTATGCTGGACGGACGATAGCCGCGTGGCGGCGGCCCAGCGCGTGATCCGCTGCCCCGCCAACCGTCCCCGGCCGGAAGAGCTGCCACAGGCGCGGCTGTACGCCGCCCTCCACAGCGCCGGCAGGGATGAGGAAATTCCCTATCAGGGCATGATGCTCACCACGGTGGTGGCGGAGGCCGAGCGGATGCTGCGCCTGGAACACGGGCCCGACAGCTTTGCCTTGCGGCTCAGCGCCGCCGTTATAGGCCCGGTGGCCTTGGCGGGAGTTCCCGGCGAGCCTTTCACCGAAACTGGCAAAACCATCGCCGGCGCGGAAGGATGGGGCATGGTACTGCCCTGCTGCTGCACCAACGGTTACGAGAACTATTTTCCCCTCATGAAGGATTACCAGGACGGCGGATACGAAGCCCGGAGCAGCCTGTTCCGGGCGGGAGTGGCGGAGGACGTGGCCGCGGGCTGCCTGTCCCTCCTGGACGGGATCCGGGCCGGCCGGGGAGGCAATCTGTAAATATTTTCGGGTTTCCTGACTATTTCAGGTTGCAAAAAAAGGCGGATAAGTTTACAATAAATACATAACAGAGTCGATGGCGACAAAACGGGCGGATACTATGCGCCTTTGCGTATGGGGGGCGGCGGCATCCATGAAGAAAGAGCGCGGCGGTCTCGCGCACCGGCTGGCGGTCGGTTTCCGGAAGCAGTGGCGGCTTCACATGCTGGCTCTGCCCGTGCTGGTGTATCTGCTTTTCTTCAGCTACGCGCCCATGTTCGGCGTGGTGCTGGCGTTTGAAAAGTACAGCGTGACGAAAGGCTTTTTCGGGAGCGAATGGGTCGGATTCAAGAACTTTGAATTCCTCTTCGCCACCACCGACGCCTGGCGCATCACCCGCAACACGGTTCTGTACAACATCGCGTTCATTATCCTCAATACCACGCTGTCGGTGCTGCTGGCGCTGGTACTGAACGAAATGTATCTGAGACAGCTGTCCAAGGTCATCCAGACCATGATGATCATGCCGTACTTCCTGTCCATGTCGGTGGTGGCCATCATCGTGTACGCTTTCATCGGACCGAACGGCGTGGTCAATTCCATCCTCAAGGCTTCCGGCCAGCGGGGGACGACGAACTGGTACATCTATAAGCCCCTGTGGCCTTTCCTGCTGGTGTTCGTGAACGCCTGGAAAGGCGTGGGGTACACGGCCATCGTATACGTGGCCTCCATTTCCGGCATCTCTCAGGAATACTACGAAGCCGCCGTGCTGGACGGCGCGACGAAGCTGCAGCAGGCGCGTCATATCACCCTGCCGCATCTGAGGCATATCATCGTGATCATGCTGATCCTGAGTATGGGCGGCATGTTCAGGGGCGATATGGGCCTGTCATACAACGTAACGCAGAACAGCGGCGCTCTGTACGAGGTGACCGACGTGATCGATACCTATGTGTACCGGGCGCTGAAGACCCTGGGCAACACCGGCATGTCCACGGCGGCCGGCCTTTACCAGTCGGCGGTGGGGTTTGTGATGATTCTGATCTCCAACCGGATCGTCAGGCGCGTGGAGGAAGAATCCGCGCTGTTCTGAGGAAGGGAGGGCGGTACTGTGCGGAAAGGGGATACTGAATCCAATTCCTTTGCGAGGATCAACCGGATCCGTCCGGGCACCAACGCGCTGTTCACCGGCGCGATGAGCGTGATCGCCCTGGCGACGGTCATCCCCGTGATACTGGTGTTCATCATTTCCATCACGTCCTCGGAAAGCCTGACGCGGCGAGGCTTTTCCTTCTTCCCGCTTTCCGTCA
>JAFZRB010000067.1 GCA_017620115.1 Clostridia bacterium
ATCGGTGGGCTTGATGAACATGTTGGTCACGAAATGGGCCTGCCCGGCGACTTCCATGATGAAGCGGATGGCCATGCGGGTATCCTTATTGGCGCCGCAGAAGGCGTCCATGACATACAGCTTCTTGTTGCACAGCTGATCTTTGGCCAGTTTCTTCACGGTCTCCCAGGTCTCGACGGACATGGGATGGTTGTCGTTCTTGTAGCCTTCGGTGGTCCACCACACGGTGTCCTTCGAGTTCTCATCCATGACGATGTACTTGTCCTTGGGGGAACGGCCGGTGTAAATGCCAGTCATGACGTTCACGGCGCCCAGCTCGGTGAGCACGCCCTTGTCGAAACCGGTAAGGGTGGGATCCATCTCGTCCTTGAAGAGGGACTCATAAGAAGGATTGTGAATGATCTCAGTGGTGCCGGTAATGCCATACTTGGTCAGATCAATAGCCATATTGCAGCAACCTCTTTTCTCCTGTTCGGCCGCGCCTGAGGCGCGACCACATTTCAGGTATTTTACGATGATAGTATAACACAGCCGTTTTGGGCCGTCAATCGTTTCCGTGGGTGTTTTTATGAAGTGGAAATTAAGAAAAAGCGATGATTCCCTCTTGACAAACCTCCCAAAATCGTGTAATCTGGTATTGAAAACCAGATTACATAGAGGTGAGTATTTATGCCGTCGGTTTCGCTGTGGGGAGATTCGATCGGAAAGGGCGTCGTATTCGACGAGGCGCGCGGGCGCTACGTCATCCTGAAGGATAACTGCGTGTCGATGCTGGGCCGCCTGCTGGGCGCGCCCATCGAAAATCACGCGGCGATGGGCTGCACGGCGCGCAGGGCCGCCGAGCGCATGACTGGCGAACAGCTGACGCCGGGCGGCGTGGCCGTTCTGGAATTCGGCGGCAACGACTGCGACATGCCCTGGCGGGAGGTCTCCGAAGCGCCGGAAAGCGCGCACCAGCCCGATACCACCGTCGAGGATTTCCGCCGCATACTGGCGGGCCTGGTGGAGCGCGTGCGGCGGGGCGGCATGGAGCCGCTGCTGGTGACGCCGCCGCCGCTGATCGCGGAGCGCTATTTCAAATGGGTAACGAAGAGCCTGAACGGCGAGGCGGTGCTCAAATGGCTGGGCGACGTGCAGCACATGTACCGCTGGCAGGAGCGCTACGCCGCCGCCGTGCGCGACGTGGCCCGCCGCACCGGCGCGCGCCTGATCGACCTGCGCGACGCCTTCCTCGAGGCCGGGGCCATCGGCGATTACTACTGCGTGGACGGCATCCACCCGAACGAGAAGGGGCACCGGCTCATCTGCAGGGCGGTCGCAAAGCAGCTGGCGCTGCCGCAGAGAATATAAAAAAACATCGGCGGTCGCATCCCTTTGCCGGATGCGGCCGCCGCGCGTTCTTCTACTTTTTCTTCAGCAGCCAGAAGTGATTCAATCCGTCGTCCGAGGCCAGGATATCGCAGTTCAGCGATTTCTTTTTGCCGGGATTCCGGCTCAGCAGGAGCATCAGCGCGACGTTGGCGATGGCCATGCTGTCGGCATACTTGGCTTCGTCAACCCGGAACAGCAGCGCGTATTCCCCGCCGTCCTGCAATTCGCAGAACTCGTTCAGGAATTCCTTCACGTTGCGCCAGCCGTGCTTTTCATAGACGATCCCGTAATCCGGATCGTTCATGAAATCACGCCTGTTCTGGTTCTCGTCAAAATCGAGATCCAGGCCGTCGGGTATGCTCGTGTCGATCTTTTCAAAGAGGGCTGAAACGTCGCTGACCATCCGGCCGTATTCCTCCGCGCCGACGCCGAACTCCTCCTGCGGGTCGTACCGCTCCATCGCCTGGGAAATCATCTCCCGCGCCTTGCTGATCTTCTCCCTGATCTCATCCATTTCGCTCTGATATGACCTGCGGATCTCTTTGATTTCCTCGAGCCGCCGCTCCTCCTCCGCGATCTTCGCGTCGAAGGCCTTGCGGACGGCGAGGTTATCCTGATCGAGCAGCGCCTTGACCTCCCCGATGGTGAAACCCGCCCTTTGCAGGTTTTTGATCTTCACGAACGCGACGGCCTGCTCCTCGTCGTAATAGCGATAGCCCGTCCACCTGTCCACCCGAACGGGCTTCAAAAGATCCACGCGGTCGTAATAGCGCAGCGTCTGGGGATTGCAGCCGCAGAGGTCGGCAAACTGTTTGATCGTCATATCGTACGCCTCCTTTCTGGATGTGATCATATCATTGCAGTTCAGTGCAAGGTCCATAGGCAATCGCAAAAAATTTTCCGCGCGCCCGGCGTCGGTTCCGGGCGCGCGGAAAAACGAGCGTTAAAGCTTTCCAAGCGACTGATCCAGCCGCCTCATGGTCTCCTCCCTGCCCAGCAGGTACGCGATCTCGAACGCGCCGCCGGGGGTGTTCGCCTTGCCGGAAATGGCGATGCGCAGCGGCCAGAGCACCTGGCCGTTCTTCATGCCGCTCTCGGCCACGGCGGCCATCACGGCGTCGTGCAGCGTGGTCTCGCTCCAATCGGCCTCCGGAATGCCCGCGAGCACGGGCCTGACCATCTCCAGCGCCGTCTTGGCGATTTCGGGGTTGGTCTTCATCTTCTTGTGGGTATACAGCTCATTGTCGAATTCCGGCATCTTCGCGAGGAAATCGACCATCTCCGGCAGCTGGCTGAACACCTCCGTGCGCGCCTGCAACAGCTCCGCGAGGCGCTTGAAATCGAACTTCGCGGGATCGAGCGCTTTCGCCAGCCATGGCGCAGCGGCCTCCAGATACTGCTCGGGCGTGAGCTTGCGGATGTACTCCGCGTTGAACCAGGTGAGCTTGGCCTTGTCGAAGAAGGAGGGCGATTTGCTCAGGCCTTCGAGGTCGAAGACCTGCTCCAGCTCCTTCAGTGTGAAGAACTCATTCTCGCCGCGCGGGCTCCAGCCCAGCAGCGCCATGTAGTTGACGATAGCCTCGTTGAGGTAGCCCTCCGCCAGCAGATCCTCGTAGGTGGGATCGCCCTGGCTCTTGCTCAGCTTGCGCTTCACGATGGCCTTCACGGGCTGGCCGTTCTCGTCCAGCACAGGGTTGCCCGCCTCGTCGGTGGCCATGAGGTACTCGCCGGTCTTCTTGTTGCGGTAGGTGCCCTCCACCATCACCGGGGTGAGGTGGATGTACGTCGGCGGCGTCCAGCCGAACGCCTCGTACAGCAGGTTGTATTTCGGCGCGGAGGGCAGGTACTCGTTGCCGCGCATCACATGGGTGATGCCCATGGTGTGGTCGTCGATGACGTTGGCGAAGTTATAGGTGGGCAGGCCGTCTGCCTTGATGAGCACGTTGTCGTCCAGCGTGTCGCAATCCACCTCCACGTGGCCGTAGATCACGTCGTCGAAACCCGCCTTGCCGGTGGTGGGGATGTTCTGCCGGATGACCCAGCTCTCGCCCGCGTCCAGCCGGCGCTGGACTTCCTCCTTCGGGAGGTGCAGGCAGTGCTTATCATATTTGAAGGTCTCGCCCTTCTTCTCGGCCTCGGCGCGCGCCTCGTCCAGGCGCTCCTTTGTGCAGAAGCAGTAGTAGGCGTGGCCGGTCTCGACCAGCTTCTTCGCGTAGGGCAGATACATGTCCTTGCGCTGGCTCTGGATGTAGGGGCCGCAGGGGCCGCCCACGTCCGGGCCCTCGTCGTGGCTGATGCCCGCGGTTTTGAGCGATTTGTAGATCACGTCCACCGCGCCGGGCACCTCGCGCTCCTGGTCGGTGTCCTCGATGCGCAGGATGAATTTGCCGCCCATGCGGCGGGCGTAGAGGTATGTATACAGCGCCGTGCGCAGGTTGCCCAGGTGCATGAACCCGGTCGGGCTCGGCGCGAAACGGGTACGAACTTCCATGGTCGATTCTCTCCTTACATGATTTGATGATGTTATTATATCACGCCGCCACTCCGGCGGCAAGCGCGCGGGGAAAGGGAAGCGGAACAGCCTATTCCCTGATCCACACTCTCATCTCCCCCACGCCGCGGTTGGCCCAGGCGTAGTAGGGAATCCAGTGAAGCGCGGTCTCCTCCGCGGCGGGTGCGGGACGGTTGTCGTAGAGCGTTTCGTCCCAGCCGTCGTCCTTTTCGCGCAGG
>JAFZRB010000068.1 GCA_017620115.1 Clostridia bacterium
TACAGCCCGTCCAGCCACACCTTGTAGCGCGGCGGCTTGCCGTTGTCCCAGCAGTGCCAGTAGTTGCCGCCCAGCTCCTTCTGAGCGTACACGCCGTTCACTTCGTACAGATCGCGCCACAGGCTGTCTGCGAGCCGGCGAAGCTCGTCGTCCTCGCCGTAGAAATACGGCAGCAGGCTGGCGGTCTTGTAGCAGTCCAGCCCATGCCAGGGCACGTAGCCCGAGTATTCGTTCAGCGCGCCGTCCGTCTCCACGGCGTGCAGATAGCGCTTCACGTAGTCCCGGTAGCGCTCCCCCGCGCCGGCCTCGTACATGTAGTAAAGCCCTTCCATCACCACGCCGATGTAATAGCTCCAGTCGTACAGAAACGCCTTGCCGTTCTTCCTGCTGCGGCGCTCGTTGTCCCAGGCGAAGAAGCGGTCTTCGTCCTCCACGATGGCCTTGGGATCGGCGTCCGGAGCGTCGACGGTGAGCGCGTCGATGAAAGCCCTCGCGCGGGCCATTTCCTCAGTCATGCGTAACACCTCGCTTTTGCGATCAGTTGTCGGCTCTGTTGTGGCCGTCCTTCATGTTTTTGCTGGCTTCCAGGAGAATCTTGTTGAGCGCGGAAATCGTCTGTTCCTTCGCCATGGCGCACAGCCTGTCGTTGGCCTCGGCGGAGAGGGAGAAGTCGTTCGCGTCCAGCATCTTTTTGTCGTACTCCAGCACCAGCTGGCGGCCTTTGGTCATCACGGCGTTCTGGTAGCGCTCGACCATCTGGATGCAGGAGGCGTAATTGGGATCCGCCAGCGCGGCGATCAGGCGGCTGCCCCAATAGAAGTTCTCCGTCGAGGTATCCATCGTCACGTCGCTCAGGTATGCCGGCATTTTATCCACGTTCGTGTAGACGGGCAGTATGGCGTCGAAGGTCGTGGGGCCGAAGCAGATCCACTCGAGTCCGCGGATCTCCCGCGGCATGCCGCTCCTGATCTGGCAGACGGAGGTGACGCCGGTGCGGTTGATGCCGATGGAGCGGTACATGCCGCGCTTGCCGGTATCCCGCCCCGTGTAGGGGTTATAGGGCGTGCCCTGGTAGTGCGCGGAGAGCATGTACTTCACGTCCTCCACGGCCACCTTCCGGTCGGGCGCGAGCGCCCAGGGGATGTCGTCGCTCTCGGGGCCGAACTCGGCGTTTTCGCCCTCCCAGCGGTGCGATTTGGGCGTCAGGAAGCGGCCCATGAACCAGGCGCGGGGCGTGTTGTAGATGTGATCCATATCGGTGTGGGAGCCGAAGACGTCACGCGGGTTGAAGGCGCCGTTCTGGTTGAGGTCGAGGTGATTTTCCGCGATGAATTCGCGCAGATCCTTCGAGCACAGGTGCGCCTTCTGCGCGCCGAAGGCGTCCTTCAGGTCGAAGGCGTCCATGCCGAACTGGTTGGGCGCGATCACGCACATATCATCCGGAACGCGCCGGGCCATCCAGTGATGCCCGCCGATGGTCTCCAGCCACCACACCTCGTCCTCGTCGTTGAAGGCGATGCCGTTGGACTCGTAGGTGCCGTACTGTTCCAGCAGCGACGCCAGCCGCAGCACGCCCTCGCGCGCGGTGTGGATATACGGCAGCACCAGCACGACGATGTCCTCCTCGCCAATGCCGCCCGGAACGTCCTTTTCGCGGCGGGTTTTCGCCTTTTTGTACTCCACCAGCGGATCGGCGGCCAGCACGCGGGGATTGGAGGTGATGGTTTCCGTGGCGGTCATGCCGACGCCCGCCGCGTTGATGCCGGTCGCCGCCCAAACGCCGTGCTTTGTATCGACGCTGGGGCAGGACGTATAGCGCAGGGGATTATCGGGCAGCTCGATCTCCACGTGCGAAATGACGCTCTTGTATTTCCTGGGCTGTTTGCCCGGCGTCACGGTCACGAGCTTTTTTACGTCGAAATAGCCGTCGTCGGTACGGGCGATCATCGTGGAATTGTCGTTGCTTGCTTTCTTTCCGACAAGGACTGTTGTGCAGGACATGGTCATTACCTCCGATCGTCGTATGGGCTTCATGAAAAGGCGTTCTCTCAAAGGATTCGCCGCGTCAATACGGTTCTATTATAGGCCATGCCGCGCCGTTTCGCAAGTAAAGAACGCGGGCAGAACGATTTTTCGGAATCCCCTATCTTTTCATCAGAAGACGCGTTATAATAGTATCAGCCGCCGGGAAAACCCGCCGGCCGAATGAAACGCAGGGGGAGGATTCCGTTATGCCGGCATTGGAAGCGCGTCTGCAAAAACACATCGATCTGCTGCTGAGCCGTTATCCGGCGCTCGGCGGCGCGCGGGATGAGATCGTGAGGGCGTATCTCGCGATGCAGGAGGCGTTCGAGCGCGGCGGCAAGCTGCTGACCGCGGGCAACGGCGGCTCAGCCGCGGACAGCGAGCACATTGTGGGCGAACTGATGAAGCGATTCAGGCTGCCCCGGCCGCTCGCCCCGGAATTCGCCGAAAAGCTGAGGTCGGTCGACGCGGCGCGCGGCGAAGCGCTGGCCCGGAGTCTCGAGCGCCCGCTCACGGCCATCGCGCTGACCACGCACGAGGCGCTGACCACCGCCTTCATGAACGACGTGGGCGGCACGGACGCCTGCGCGCAGCAGCTGCTGGGCTTCGGGCGGCCGGGCGACGTGTTTCTGGGCATTTCCACCTCGGGCAACAGCGAAAACATTCTGCGCGCCGCCGTCGTGGCCAGGGCGCTGGATATGAAGGTGATCGGCCTCACCGGCCGCGCGGGCGGCAAAATGGCCGCGCTGTGCGACGTGATCGTGCGCGCGCCGGAGACGGAAACCTTTATGGTGCAGGAATACCACCTGCCCGTCTACCACTGCTGGTGCCAGATGCTGGAGGAGCGTTTCTTCGGTCAGGACAATCCCTGACCACGCGCAAAACCAAAAAGAACTGGGACGCCGGATCCATCCGACGTCCCGAAAAAGTTATCCCATGAGTGCCGTTCGACCCTGCTTTTTCACCCGCCGCTCAGGCAGGGCGGAGACCTGCGGCTGCTTGCTGCCTTCCCCTGACTATGGGGGCCTGACATCCGCAAACCGACCCGGAATCCTTTTGTGAAGATGTGGGTAAAAGCAGAGGCCGTGGCGCACACCCCAGGATAAACCGTTGTTCCTTTGTTACGGGATTATTATATCGCCTGTCATTCCGTTTGTCAAGGGGTCCGGACACGTTTTTTTCAAAATTGCCGCCGAGCGCTCCAAAAGCAGCGCGCCGCCTCTCCCCCTCCATTATTCCGGCGAAATGCCGTCTCACGACGCCCGTTTTGAATTATTAAGTTTGATGGAAATGCAAAAAATCAAACGGCAGGCCGTTGACAATGCAGGTACATTTGTATACAATAATACGTACATTCATCCTCTATCAGCAAGGAGGCGCGCATCGTGCTGGAAATATCGAGCAAAACAAATCTGCTGGAGCAAAAGAGCTATAAATACTCCCTCCAGGATGTGGACGATCCGATTCTCTATCGCGATATCTACCCCTACGACGAGGTGCCCCGCGTGGCGTTCAACCACCGGCGCGTGCCCATGGGCATGCCGGAGGACATCTGGATCACCGATACCTCCTTCCGCGACGGCCAGCAGTCCGTCGAGCCCTACACGGTCGAGCAGATCGTGGAGCTGTACAAGCTCATGAGCCGCCTCGGCGGGCCTTACGGCGTCATCCGCCAGACGGAATTCTTCGTCTACAGCCAGAAGGACAAAAAGGCCGTCGAAAAATGTCAGGAACTGGGGCTGCGTTTCCCGGAAATCACCACCTGGATCCGCGCCAGCCGCGACGATTTCAGGCTGGTGAAGGATCTGGGCATCCGCGAGACGGGCATTCTGGTATCCTGCAGCGACTATCACATCTTCAAGAAGATGAAGATGACCCGCAAGCAGGTGATGGAATACTACCTCGCCACCGTAGCGGACGCCTTCGAGGCCGGCGTCATGCCGCGCTGCCACCTGGAGGACATCACCCGCGCCGATTTTTACGGCTTCGTTGTGCCGTTCGTCAACGAACTGATGAAGATGTCGGCCGACGCGGGCATCCCCGTGAAGATCCGCGCGTGCGACACCATGGGCTACGGCGTGCCGTTCAGCGAAGTGGCGCTGCCTCGCAGCGTGCCGGGCATCGTGTACGGCCTGCAGCACTATTCCGACGTGCCCAGCGAAATGCTCGAGTGGCACGGGCATAACGATTTCTATAAGGCGGTCGCCAACGCCTCAACGGCCTGGCTGTACGGCGCGTCGGGCGTCAACTGCTCGCTGCTGGGCATCGGCGAGCGCACCGGCAACGTCCCGCTGGAAGCCATGGTGATGGAATACGCGTCGCTGCGCGGCTCGCTCGACGGCATGGACACCACCGCCATCACGGATATCGCCGACTATTTCCGCCGCGAGATTGGCTACGACATTCCCGTGATGACGCCGTTCGTGGGCAAGAATTTCAACATGACGCGCGCCGGCATCCACGCGGACGGGCTGCTCAAGGACGCGGAAATCTATTCCATTTTCAACACGCGCAAGCTCCTCAAGCGCAGCCCGTCGGTGCTGCTGGGCAAGGCCAGCGGGCTGGCCGGCATCGCCTACTGGATCAACGAGAATTACCAGCTGACGCCGGCCGAGGCCGTCGACAAGAAGGATCCGCTGGTGGTGTCGCTCAAGGAATGGATCGATCAGGAATACGAGGACGGACGCCAGACATCGCTGGCCACGCAGGAGCTGGAGGAAAAGATCGAGCAGCTCTCCGGCGGACGATTCATGCGGCTGTGAGCGGGAAACGAAGCGAGGAGGATGGATATGGAATATAAAACGGTTTCGTTGGCCGATCAGGTTTTTGAGCGGCTGGAGGCGGATATACTGGGCGGGCGCTATCAGCAGGGCGAGATCATCACGGAGCTGCGGCTGTGCGCCGAACTGGGCGTGAGCCGCACGCCGGTGCGCGAAGCGCTGCGGCGGCTCTCTCAGGAGCATCTCATTGAAGAAACGCCCCGCGGCACGGTGGTGCTGGGCATCACCCGCAAGGATTTCGAGGATATGTGCGCCATTCGCATGCGCATCGAGGGACTGGCCGTGCGCGGCTTCATCGAGCGCCTCACTGATGAGGGCCTGCGCGAACTGCGCGACGCCATCGACTTTCAGGAATTCTATCTCACGAAGAGCGACGCCGACCACCTGCGCATCATGGACGGCCGCTTCCACGAGACGATCTATAACCGCTGCGGCAGCACCATTCTGCGCGACACGCTCGCCCCGCTGCACAAGAAGGTTCAGAAATTCCGCCGCCAGTCCATGCAGGAGCGCAGCCGCGCCATAAAATCGGTCGACGAGCACAAGGCGATCTACGACGCGATCGCCGCGCGCGACTCGGCGAAGGCTGAATCGCTGATGAGCAGGCATGTTGAGAACGCGCTGAAACACATCATGGAAAAGGAGATGTGATTATGGGATTGACGATCGCGCAGAAAATCATAAAATCACACCTGGTGAGCGGCGATATGACCCCCGGCAGCGAGGTGGCGCTGAAGATCGACCAGACGCTCACTCAGGACGCCACCGGCACCATGGCCTATCTGGAATTTGAAACCATGGGCATTGAGCGCGTGCGCACCGAGCGCAGCGTGGCTTATATCGATCACAACACGCTGCAGTGCGGCTTTGAAAACCCCGACGACCACCGCTACATCCAGTCCGTGGCGAGAAAACACGGCATCTGGTTCTCCCGGCCGGGCAACGGCATCTGCCATCAGGTGCATCTGGAGCGCTTCGGCATTCCCGGCAAAACGCTCATCGGCTCGGACAGCCACACCCCCACCGGCGGCGGGCTGGGCATGCTGGCCTTCGGCGCGGGCGGGCTCGACGTGGCCGTGGCCATGGGTGGCGGCGCGTACTACATCACCATGCCGAAGATGATCAGGGTGAACCTCACCGGGCGGCTGCGTCCGTTCGTCACCGCCAAGGA
>JAFZRB010000069.1 GCA_017620115.1 Clostridia bacterium
CCTCACCGGGCGCGGGGATTACAGAGCCGCGCTTCTGAAAATCGCGGATCTTTTCCTCGCGAAATTCTACAGCGGCAGACCATCCCTGGCCTCCATCGGCTCGACCGAGATGAACCTCGCGCCTTACCATATCTTCGTTCAGCTTTACGAGCTGACGGGGAATGAAGCCTATCTCTCCTTCGCCCGGAAAATCGAAGAAGATCTGTCGCGGGAGGACGCAGGGGACTACATCGGCGCGGCGTTGCGCGGGTTGGAGTTCTATCAGTGCCCCAAGCCGCGCTGGGAAAGCCTACACGTGATCCTCGGCGTCGCGGAAATGTACGCCGCGACGGGAGACGCGATATACCTCACGGCCGCCCGCCGGCTCACCGGGAGCATACTCCGGACGGATGTGCACAACACGGGCGCGTTCTCCACGGACGAGCAGGCGATCGGCAATCCCTTCACCAATTCCAACATCGAGACCTGCTGCGTCGTGGCGTTCAACGCCCTCGTTTCGAGGATGGCCGCGCTCACCGGCGACGGGGAGCTCGTCGATTTCCTCGAACTGTCCCACTACAACGCGGTACTCGGCGCGAACTCGCCCACGGGACGCTGGTCGACCTACAACACCCCGATGGACGGGGAAAAGTGCTCGAATGTCCATTCCATCAACTTCCAGTGCCGTCCGGGCTCGCCGTTCCTCAACTGCTGTTCGGTCAACGCGCCGCGCGGCGTGGGCCAGTGCGCCGACTGGATGTTCACGGAGGCGGACGGGGCGCTCTGCGTGAACTTTTACGAATCGCTCGAGGCCGGCTTCGACGGCCTCAGGATCGGCATCGAGAGCGCGTATCCCGCGCCGGGCGACATCCGCATCGTCCTTGCCGGCGCGTCCCGTCCCGTCGCGCTCCGCATTCCCGGCTGGTCGAAGACGGCGCGCGTCGCCGTCAACGGTACGGTCCGCGAGGCCGGTCCGGGAGAACGCGTGCGCGTCGACGGCTGGAAGGACAGGGCCGAGATCACGCTCTCGCTCGATTTCTCTCCCCGCTGCGCGCAGGGCGGGCTCGGATACGCGGGCAAGTGCAGCGTTTACAGCGGCCCCGTGCTCTACGGCGCGGACGCCACGCGCAATCCGGGAACGGAGATTTCCGCGCTGCCGGCGCTTTCGCTGTCCGGCCTGGCGGCTTCCCGCCCCGAAACAGCGACGGACGGTTCCATCCTCTGGCGGGCCGACGGCGTGACGCTCTGCGATTTCTACCACCTCGGGCTTTCCGGCGCGCGCTACCGCACGTGGCTGACCGTGAAATAAGACTCTGAAAAACAGATGTCGGAATGGAGGTTTCGTCATGAAGATTCCCGTGCTTGAACCGTGCGAGATTCTTTTCCGTCCCCGCGACGCGCGCTACGCCGAGTCCATCCGCGAGTATCAGGGCTGCCCGACCATCGCCGCCACGCGCGGCGGGCGGCTGTTCGCGGGCTGGTATTCGGGCGGCACGCAGGAGCCGCATATGGACAACTACAACCAGGTCGTCATGAGCGACGACCTGGGCAAGACCTGGAGCGATCCTGTTCTGGTCATTCCCAGCGACAAGGAGCGCCTCATCCACAGCCTGGATATCGAATTGTGGATCGATCCGGACGGACGGCTGTGGGTCTTCTGGGTGCAGGAGCGCACGCGCCGCGCGGAGGCGAATGAGAGCGGACGGCTGGCGGACGGCGGCCTTGTGGTGGACGGTTATGTCTTCTGCTGCGACCGCATTCACGGCGAGTGGGCCATGGTGTGCGACGACCCGGACGCGGACGAGCTCGTCTTCAGCGAGCCGCGCCGGCTGGACGACGGTTTTCTGCGCTGCAAGCCGCTGGCTCTGAAGGACGGCCGCTGGCTGGCCTTCAACTACGATCAGGCGCACGACAGGTACGGCTACAGCATCTCCGGGGACAAAGGCGCGACCTGGCAGCGGCGCTACGGCGCGAAGAAGATCCCCACGCCTTTCGATGAGGCCATGGCCGTGGAACTCATGAACGGCGACATTCACATGATGGCCCGCACCGGGCGCGCCGTGGGCGCGCTGGCTGAGACCACCTCGCACGACGGCGGCCTCACCTGGGAGGAGGCGCGCGTTTCGCGCTTTCCCGATCCGTCCTCCCGCTTCTTCTACAGCCGCACGCCGTCCGGCAGGCTGCTGCTCGTGAAGAACGACGACGCGGACAGGCGCCGCAGCATGACCGTTTTCCTTTCCGAAGACGAAGGCGCGACCTGGCCGTACCGTTCGGTCGTCGATCCGCGCGACGGCACAAGCTATCCGGACGCCGACTTCTACGGCGGCAAGATCTACCTGATCCACGACTGCGGCCGCTGCAGCGAAAAGGAGATTCTGCTGAGCGTGTTCACGGAGGAAGATATCATCGCCGGCAGGCCCGTTGCGCCGCGGATAATCAGCAAGCCCTGACGGGCGGCGCGCCATTTCCGTTTCGCGCGGAATGACTGATCTGTCGTATTTATACTTGACAAAACCGTTCCCATGTGTTAACATTTTGGTCAAGAACCCGGCATGGGAAGATCCGTGTGACGACAAACGGCGACAGCGGCATGGAGGTGTAAACTTGAGCGACAAATCGACGATGCGTCTGAGAGGGCGCACGGGTTATTGGGAAGGCGTCAAGAAGAGCTTCAAGCGCAACTGGCAGCTCTACTTCTTTGTGGCGCCGGCGGTTGCTTATTACATCATCTTCCACTATATGCCCCTCTACGGCATACAGATTGCCTTTATGGACTACAAGGCAGTGAAGGGCATCATGGGCAGCCCCTGGGTGGGCCTTAAGCATTTCCAGACGTTCTTCAGCTCCTATCTGTGCGTGGATCTGGTGCGCAACACGCTTTTGGTGAACATCTACAACCTCCTGTGGGGGTTCCCGATTCCCGTTATACTGGCGCTGTTCCTGAACCGGCTGGGCAGTCCGCGGTTCAAGAAATTCTCGCAGACGGTCATCTACGTCCCGCACTTCGTATCCACGGTTGTGCTGGCCGGTATGATGTACATTTTTCTGGATCCCAACAACGGCTTTGTGAACGCCATTATCAAGGCGCTGGGCGGCACGCCGCAGTACTTTATGGCCGAATCCCGCTGGTTCCGCACGGTGTTCATCGCTTCCGGCCAGTGGCAGAACGCCGGCTGGGGCACTATCGTGTATCTGGCCGCCCTCACCGGCATCGATCAGGAAATGTATGAGGCGGCCCGCATCGACGGCGCCAGCATCATGAAGCAGATCTGGTACATCGACCTGCCGTCCATCATTCCCATGGCCATGATGATGCTTATCCTGAACGCCGGTTCCGTCATGGCGGGCAACATGACCAAGACGCTGCTTCTGCAGACGGCGGGCAACAAGGGCACATCCAATACCATCGGCGTATATGTGTACACCATGGGCCTGACTCAGGCGCAGTTCTCCTATACCGCCGCTATCGGCCTGTTCCAGAATGTGGTCAGCTTTGTGATGGTCATGAGCGTCAACGCTGTTTCGAAGAGACTCAGTTCGATCAGCATGTTCTGATGAGAGGGCGTGAGAGAGATGGCAGAAAACATCAAAAAGCGCGGCCACGGTATGGATCGCATGACGATGGGCGACAAGGTATTCACCGTTTGCAACTACATCTTCTGGGTCATCGTGCTGCTCATTGTGCTCTATCCCCTCTACCTGATCGTCATCTGTTCCGTGTCCGATCCCTACGCCGTCATGAACGGCGAGGTGCTCCTGCTGCCTGTGGATTTTTCCTGGATCGGCTATGAAAAGATACTGGCGTATAAAACGTTGTGGGTGGGTTACGGCTGGTCTCTGATCTACACGGTGGGCGGCACCATACTGGGCATCGCCCTCACCATGGGGCTGGCCTATGCCCTGGCCAACCAGTTCCCCGGCAAAGGCCTGGTGAATTTTATGGTCATCTTCACCATGTTCTTCTCCGGCGGCCTGATCCCCACATTCCTGGTGATGAAGGACATCGGTCTGTATAACAATCCGATGATCCTGATCCTGATGGGCTCCCTCAGCGTGTTCAACACCATGATCGCCCGCACCTACCTGCAGACATC
>JAFZRB010000010.1 GCA_017620115.1 Clostridia bacterium
CATCGAACTCATTCCACATTCCTCCCAACGGCTTCAGAGGTTGCGCCGCGATGATATAATAACAACAACTTAGCTGTATTATAACCCTTTCGCCTTGATCTGTCAACCTGCAATTGGAACGGAATCGGAGCGGTACAGAGCTCATTCAATACTGAATTCCGCCTGATCCATGCACGGCCGCGGGCGTCTTTTCACCCTGGTTCACGTCGCTTCGGTCAACGATGAGCCGCATCGTCTCCCTCCGCTCCGCGTTGCCGGAATGAAAAGACTACTCCGCATTTGCGCGTTTTTCAGGCGGAATCCGGTGTTAAATTGTCGTCGGCGACGGTTGGTTTATGTGGGCTGTCTTATTTTCTCCATTTCCGCGGCCATCAGCAGGAAAGCGCCGATGCCATGCAGGTCGTTCTCGATGCGATCACGGGCGACATAGTAGTCGTACGTGCCCTCCTCGATGCAGGTGCCTATGCAGATGTCGCCCATGGAAAACTCGCCCTCCGGCGCGGGCAGCAGCGTTTCGATCACCCTGTCGTATGCCCGGCGGGCGGCGGGATAGGCGTCGCTTGAGATATACCCCTTGCGGATGCCCTTGGCGATGGAATAGATGAACAGGCAGGTGCAGCTGTTCTCCGGCCAGTTATCCTTTTCGCGCCACTTGTCGACCACCTCGTACCAGCGGCCTTCGTCGCTCTGCCATTTGAGCAGCGTGGCGATGAGCTCCTGCTCGATGCGCACGATCTCCTGATATTTCGGATGCCCGGCGGGGATGTCGTCGAGCATGTCCGCGATGGCAAGCACGAACCAGCCGCAGGCCCGGCCCCACACCTCGGGCGAGAGGCCCGTTTCGGGATCGGCCCATTCGGCCTTCCCGCTGGGATCCCAGCCGTGGCGCAAAAGGCCGTTGCCGTCCCTCATGTGTTCGTACATGATGAAGATCTGCCGGATGGCCAGCTCGCGCAGCTCGTCCTTGCCCGTGTATTTCGCGTATCTGGTGAGCAGCGGCCCGGCCATGTAAAGGCCGTCCACCCACATCTGGTCGGGCGTGGTGTAGAAATGCCAGAACCCGCCGTATTCGTTCTTGGGATAATCGACAAGGCTCTCCGCCAGGTAGCCCATCAGCTCGAGGTAGTGCGCGTCTTTCGTCTTTTCATACATAAAGGCGAGCACGTTCGCGGGCTGGCGGAAATCCAGCGTGGTGAGCGTCAGCCAGCCGTCGTATTCGCGGATGCGGCCGTTTTCGTCCTGTACGGCGTGCACCCATTCGTCAATATAGTCGTAATAGCGCTCGTCGCCGCAGATCTCGTATACGCGCGACATGCCCGTGAGGAAGACGCCCTGGTGATAGTTGAACGTGGCGCGTCCATACCGCTGAGGCGGCAGCTCGTTGACCTTGTAGCGGCGCATCATGGTGTCGCAGGCCATGCGCGCGTAGCCGAGCGGCGTAGCGGGATACATGCTCATCTCTGTCACTCCTTTTGCTGCTTTCGGTTATCAGTCCGGACGGTCAGTCCACACAGTCCGCCCCGTCTCATTCCGGCAGGCCGTAGATGCGGTTGAAGGGAACGCCGTCCAGCGCGGCGACGCCTTTCCAGGCCTTGCCCGGCACGGAACGGGCGGGCGACGACACGCGCAGCGCGTGCCCGGCCGCGTCGACGCCGGCTGTCGCCACGCCGTTTTCCACGGAAAGGGAAGCGTTCTCGCAGGGCACGCCGTCCATGCTCATGTACAGCGCGCAGAAAACGCTCTTCAGCGCGGAGAGCCTGATCGCCTTTTCCGGGCCGGAGTAGAACACGACGTCCAGATAGCTGCGTTTTTCCTCGCCCACGAAGCGCCGGTGCAGGTCGGGCCGGGCGTTCAGGGCGAGATCGTCCTCCGCCGGACTGCTCACGCTCAGGCGCACGGGCATACCGTCCATTTCGCCGCCGATCAGCTTTGCGCGGATGGTGAGGCCGCCGTCAGTGACGAAGGCCGTGTCGCCCTCGACGGTCCACTGGCTCCCGATCGCGCCGCCGATCTCGATGCGCATGCGCAGGTCGTAGGCGGAGATGGTCTCGTCTTTGATCATGTCCAGGTTGCAGTGCGTGTCGCCGCCGTCGCTGATCATGGAGGCCATCAGCAGGGCGTGGCCGTCCTTCTGCGCGGTTGTGAACATGCCGGAGGAGAAATCGTACAGGTTGTGCAGGATCGTCGCGTTGATGAAGCGCGGTTTGTCGCCGCCCCAGAAGCCCAGAAGGTTGCGGCACTGATTCCACGCGCTCACCGTGGCCCAGCTGCCCAGCGCGTAAGCCTCCTCCATGTGGCAGATGGCGATGGTGTCGAACGGCGAGGTGACGCTGGGGCCCGTGGTGAAGCCCAGGTTCACGTCGTGCGTCGCGCAGCGCGTGAAGGCGGCGCGGTATTTCTCGGGGCAGTCGAGGTTGATGTACGCCCAGGCGGTGTCGTAGACGAACGGCGTGCCCGCGGCGAAGCTGCCGCGCGGCGACTGGCCGACCAGCGCGTTCGGATCGTATGCCTCTGTGGGGCTCTCGGGACGCCAGTCGGTCAGGCGCACGCTGTGGTGAAGGCACTGTTCGAGGAACGACAGCGTGCCGGGCTTGGCGAGCCAGGTGTAGCTGCGGGCGTTCGGGCCGCACCACTGATGGGTGGGCGCGTGGAAATGCTCGCTCACTGTGCGCCAGGCCACGTCCAGCATTTCAGCCGCCATGGCCTTGACTTCGGGATCTGAAATGTTGTCGTGGATGCGCGTGAGGTCTTCGATGGCGACGGTGGTGTAGGTGGCGCTGTTGTATTCGGCGAAGGTGTTGTTGTTGCGCCGGGTGTATTCAACGAATTTCCTGAAACGGCGCTTGGCGTAATCGAACAGCCACGGCCAGTTCAGCAGCTGGCCGGCGTGCAGCGTGACATAGGAGCCCATGATGGAAATGTTCGTGTAGCCGCTGTGCATGTTGCGGCGGTAGATGGACAGGCAGGCGTGGCGCAGCGTCTCCTCGAGATACACGTACAGGCTGTGCGTGATGCGGTCGGCGTGGAAGGCGAGCACCTGCAGGATCTCCTTGCCGCAGAAATCGGCCCAGTTCCAGTCCGGCGGGCTCATTTTCTCGAGCGGCTCTTCCATATACCAGCTCCAGATGCCGTAGGTGGCGTTGGAGGGATCCTTGTCCTGCAGCGCCGCCACGTGCCAGAGAACCTCCTCGGCGCGCTTCAGGTCTTTTTCCTCGCCCGTGGCAAGCAGCGCCGCGGCGTAGGAGAACGCCGCCCGCGTGGAGTGCACGTTCTGGCGGGCCAGGTTGGTGTGGTAGTTGGCCTTCTCGAGGTAGCCGGTGGGCGCCTTCCACTCTTCGCTGTAGGTTTCGCTGATGGCGTCGAGGGCGGCCATAAAGGCGCCGCGGTCTTCTGCTCTGATTGTCATCATGATGTCATCCTCCGATCCTGTATTTTTCACGTTACGGAAATCATATCACCTTTCGCGCGTATTGTCAACAATCAGGGGGAAAAGCGCGGATAAAAACGTGTACAAAAAAGAATATGTGAGTGATCGGGCGAATTTATGTTAAATTGCCGGCGACATATTGACGCACCGCGGCAAATGTGATAGGATGAATTGTGCTCAAGTAATGTGATTCACGTAAAGTATAATGTCATTTTATGGGGGCTGAGCCTATGAACGAGATGCGTACCTATCGGGATAAGCTGACGGGCGTGGCCATCACGCAGTACACGGCCGGGCCCATGCGCAACGCCAAGCTGTATTTCACGACCGAGAACTTCACGGTGGACGACCGCTATTTCTTCTTCAATCGGGAGAACGACGGGCTGTACCGCTGCGAGGTGGAAACGGGCGAGCTCCGCAAGATGGCCGACGCGGCGCAGTATTCCGGCTTCGCGATGGACCGGTGGGGGAACTGGGGCGTCATGAGCCGCCGCGACGGAGCCGTATGCCGGCTCGATTGCGAGAGCGGCGAGATCACCGAGCTGGGCTTTTTGCCGGCGGGCGGGCATATCACCGGCCACCTGACCACCGCGAACACCGGGCGCGTGGCGTGCAGCTATCAGCTCTCCAATATGATATTCGCGCTGGTCATCCTGGATCCGGGCCACAAGGACGGCGAAATCGTGCACATGTCCGATTACCATCTGGGCCACGCCCAGATCTGCCCTTCCGATGAGAACCTGATCTTCTACATCCACGAAACGGGCGGCGACGCGCTGCAGCGCACGTGGATGTACGACATCGCCGCGCGCGCCTCGCGGCCGTACTATGTGGAAAAGTGGGGCGACTGGATCACGCACGAGGTCTGGTCAGCGGACGGCGAGGAAATGGCGCTGATGCGCATGCCGGACGTTTGGACCGGTGACAAGGACGGCCACGTGTTCCGCATGGAGGCGCACAGCCGCCGCACCATGCACCATCCCTGCCTGAGCCGAGACCGCCGGTTCATCTGCGCGGACACCTTCGCGCTGAATCTGAAGCACGTGGACGGCAAGGGCGTGGTCAGGGACGAGTCGGTCGAAGAGCTCGGCCCGGCGGTGCTGCTGTTCGACAGGAAGACCGGCAGGGAGACGGAAATCGCCGTGACCAACGTGCCCAAAACGGGCGACGACCACCTGCATCCTTCCTTTAACCGCAAGGGCGATAAGATCCTTTTCAGCAACCCGGACGACAACGGCGTCGCCCAGGTGTGCGTGGCGGACATTTCCGGAATCATATGACCGCATTCCATGAGATATGGGGGGCGAAGACATGGCGCAGAAAGCAATGGTCAGGCCGCGCAAAAGCAGCCTGAAGAAACGTCTCTGGCGGGATCGCTATCTTTATCTCCTGCTGCTGCCGGTTATGGCCTATTACATCGTGTTCCATTACGCGCCGTTTTACGGCATACAGATCGCGTTTCGCGATTTCAAGCTGAATCAGGGCATCTGGGGCAGCGAATGGGTGGGGCTGTACTATTTCAGGCGGCTCTTTTCTTCCGCTCTGTTCTACCGGGTGTTCCGGAACACGCTGCTGCTGAACATATACAATCTGTTTTTCGGCTTTCCCGCTCCGATCATCCTCGCGCTGATGCTGAATGAAATGCGCTCGCAGTGGTATAAGCGCCTGACCCAGTCCATCATGTACATCCCGCACTTCTTCTCCTGGGTGGTGCTGGGCGGCATCGTGGCAGGTCTGCTCTCTCCCTCCACGGGTTTCGTCAACACGGTGTACAAGGCGGTCTCCGGAGCCGATAAGGGCATCTATTTCCTGGCCAGCGAACGCTGGTGGAGGTCGGTGTTCGTCATCGTGAACATCTGGAAGGAGGTTGGCTGGGGAACGATCATATACCTGGCCGCCATATCCGGCGTCGACGTGGAGCTGTACGAAGCCGCCATCATTGACGGCGCGAACAAGCGCCAGCAGGTCTGGCACATCACGCTGCCCGGCATCCGGCCGACGATCGTCATTCTTCTGATCCTGCGCATGGGCGGCATGATGAACGTGGGCATGGAACCGGTGCTGGTGCTCTCCAACTCCGTGGTGAACAACGTCGCGGATGTGTTCTCCACGTACATCTATCGCCAGGGCGTCATGAAGACGCAGTATTCCCTGACCACGGCCATGGGCATATTCCAGTCGGTCGTATCGTCCGTCCTGCTTCTGGGCACCAATGTGTTCTCGCGCCGGATGACCGGCGAGAGCATCTGGTAAGGGGGCGAGAGCATGATCGAGAACAAAAAGACGCGCGTCTTCTACGCCATCAACTATATCCTGGTTACCCTGGTTGTGATGACCATGCTGTTTCCGCTGCTGAACATCATCGCCATGTCCTTCTCCAGCGAACGCGCCATCATGTCTAACGAGGTCAACATATTCCCGGTGGAGTTCACAGCCAACACGTACGTTCAGGTCGTAAAGCGCACCCAGATTTTCCGCGCCATGAAGAACACGGTGATCCTGACCATCGTCGGAACGGCCATCAACATGTTCATGACGGTGTGCGGCGCGTACGCGCTGTCCAAGCAGCGCCTCGCGGGGCGGAAAGCCATCCTGATGCTGATCACCTTCACCATGCTGTTCGGGGCGGGCCTGATCCCGAATTTCATCCTGATCAAGAATCTGGGGCTCATGAACACGTACTGGGCGCTGTGGCTGCCGGGGGCGATCTCCACCTACAACATGTTCGTCATGAAGACGTTCTTTTCCGGCATTCCCGCGAGCCTTGAGGAATCGGCCTATATCGACGGCGCGAACGACATCAGGATCCTGATCTCCATCATACTGCCGCTGTCGCTCCCCGCGCTGGCGACGATCACGCTGTTCTACGCGGTGGGATGGTGGAACGCTTACTTCAGCCTGATCCTGTATGTCAACGTGTCGTCCAAGAAAGCGCTTCAGCAGATCCTGCACGACCTGATCAACGCCTCGGGCGTGGTGGATCAGCTGCAGATGGCCGACTCCAACGACGCGATCATGCAGCCCATCGCCACCGAATCCATCAAGGCCGTGGCCATCATCATCGCGACGATGCCCATCATGTGCGTGTATCCGTTCCTGCAGAAGTATTTCACCAAGGGCGTCCTGATCGGCGCGATCAAGGGATGAGTGAAATCAGCGAAGCGGAGCGCTTCGTTGAAAATAAAAAGGAGGTTTGTCCTTATGAAGAAGTACCTGTCATTGCTTCTGGTGTTCCTGATGGTCGCCTCTCTCGGAGTATCGGTCGCCGAGGGTGACAAGACCACCATCTCCGTGGCGATCTTCGACCGCGGCGCCGTGCCCGCGGACAAGGGATCCTACGAAGACAACTGGGTGACTCAGTGGATCAACGAGAACGCGCCCGTGAACGTTCAGTTCGTGCCCGTTCCCCGCTGGGAAACCTACTCCACCTACAGCCTGTGGCTGGCCAGCGACACGCCTACCGACGTCTTTATGGAGTTCCAGCCCGACTACGTTCAGGAATGGAGCGGCGAGGGCGTGTTGTATGAGCTGGGCGACCTGATCGACGAGTACGCGCCCAACTACCGCGCGCTGACCCCGCAGGTCGTGCAGGACTGGGGCAAGTACAACAACGGCGAGTACGCCATGGTCGACGCCCGCGCTGAGACGGCCGTGATCAACTGGATGATCTACATCCGCGCCGACTGGCTCGAGAACCTTGGCCTCGAGATGCCCACCACGCTGGACGAGCTGAAGGAAGTCATCCGCGCGTTCACCGAGGACGACCCCGACGGCAATGGCGAGAACGACACCTGGGGCTGGAGCTTCTCGCTGCTGGGCGCGGGCATCATCAAGGACATGTTCGGCTGCCATGAGGATTCCTGGATCGTCGAGGACGGCAAGTTCATCAGCGCTTATATTTCGAAGCGGGCGCTGGCGGCCAACAAGTACATGGAAGAGATTTATGACAACGGCTGGTGCGACATCGAGTATCTGAGCGATACCAACGGCACCAACGCCTACGCGCAGTTCTCCTCCGGCAAGCTGGGCATCATCTGCTGCGGCCTGGGCTATCTGAGCAGCACCATCTGGGAGCCCCTGATGGCCAACGAGCCCGACGCCAAGGTCGTCCCGCTGCCCTCCGTGACGGAATTCGGCTACTATCAGGAGCGCGAGTGCAGCCTGCTGAACATGATCCCCGCCACCAGCCAGAACGCCATCGGCGCCGTGCAGTACCTCGACTGGATGCTGTCCGAAGGCTGGCAGACCGTGAAGTACGGCGAGCCCGGCGTGGACTTCGAGTATCAGGGCGATCTCATCGTGCGCCTGACCAGCGACGAGGAGTACAGCGCGAAGTTCGGCTACACGCAGGAATACGCCGTCCTGTCCACCTATAAGGATACCATCGATATGTATCGCCAGAGCTACGAGGCCTATGACGACAGCAACCTGAAGAAGGCCGCCTATCTGATTCAGGCCGATTCCATGGATCTCACCAAGGACATCAAGTTCTACCGCGCGACGCCCATCACCAACCTGGGCATCCGCAGCTTCAACGAACTCATGCCCGACATGAACACCATCGCCGCCGAG
>JAFZRB010000070.1 GCA_017620115.1 Clostridia bacterium
CCCCACCTACCTGCAGATGCGCAACCTGAAGCTCATCAACACCACCTGGGTCATGGTGCTGCCTGGTCTGATCTCCACCTACAACATGATCATCACCCGCACCTTCATCCAGAGCAACATCCCGCAGGAGATGCTCGAGGCGGCGCAGATCGACGGCTGCAGCGACTTCCAGTACTTCTTCCGCATGGTGCTGCCGCTCTCCAAGGCGGTCATCGCCGTCATCACGCTGTACTGCGCGGTTGGCCACTGGAACGCCTACTTCAACGCCATCATCTACCTGACCGAGCGCGAGCGCTACCCGCTGCAGATCATCCTGCGCGAGGTGCTCGTTGCCAATCAGGTGAACCTCTCCGAGGTGGAGAACATGGACCCGGAGGAGCTGGCCGCCAAAGCCCAGCTGGCCAACCAGCTGAAATACTCGCTGATCATCGTCAGCTGCGGCCCTATCCTGCTGGCCTATCCGTTCGTTCAGAAGTACTTCGTGAAGGGCGTCATGATCGGCTCCGTGAAGGGCTGAGAAATCATAAGCGCAACCCGGCCCGCGCGCCTTCTCCACGGAAAGCGCCGGGCCGTCACTACGCCTGCCAAAGCGCGGGCAGTCTTTGAGAGGAGTGTTTACCATGAGCCAGATTAAAATCGGTTGGGCCTCGCGCGATGTTTCCACGGACAAGCCCATCAACATCCCCGGCCAGTTCCATATGAGAATCAGCAAGGGCGTGATGGATCCGGTTACCGTGAACGCGCTGGTGCTGGACGACGGCGAGGATCAGGTCATCTTCCTGTCCTGCGACCTGGTGGTCGTCAGGTCTCACGTGCTGGATATCATCCGCGAGAAGCTGCAGGCGCGGCGTCCGGAGATTCCCGGCATGAAGATCATCATGAACGCCACGCACACCCACGACGGCCCCAGCCACTACGAGGACAAGCCTGAAAACCGGCCCTTCGACTACGGCATGGAGGTGGCCTCCTCCGACGAATACCGCGGCTTCCTCACCGACAACTGCGTGGACGCCATCATCGAGGCCTGGGACAAGCGCGCGCCCGGCGCGTACGCCTACGGCTACGGCTTCGCGGTTGTGGCGCACAGCCGCCGCGTGTGCTACTTTGACGACGTGTCCAAGCGGCCCGGCGCGGTCATCAATTCCACGCACGGCGTCAACGGCACCTCCGTCATGTACGGCAACACCAACGACGACAACTTCTCCCATTACGAGGCGGGCGCGGATCACTTCGTGAACCTGCTCTACACCTTCGACGCGGAGGGCAAGCTCACCGGCGCGATCGTCAACGTGCCCTGCCCCTCGCAGAACTCCGAGCATGAATGGATGCTCTCCGCCGACTACTGGCACAACACCCGCGAGGCCATCCGCGCGAAGCACGGCAATATCTTCATCGCCGCGCAGTGCGCCGCCGCCGGCGACCTCTCGCCGCGCATTCTGCACTACAAGAAGGCGCAGGACCGCCGCTTCCGCCTGAAGTACGGCGTTGAGCCCAGCGCGCACGACACCGAGCTGAGCGCCCGCAAGGACATCGCCGAGCGCATCGCCGCCGCCTTCGACGAGGTGCTCTCCTGGGCGAAGAAGGATATCCGCACAGAAGCGAAGATCAAGCACGTGGTGGAAACGGTGTATCTCTCCCGCAGGATGGTCACCGACGAGGAATATGAAATCGACAAGGCGGGCTACGCCGCGGAGAGCGCCAAGCCCTTCTACACCGAAAAGGACATCCCCGATCCGCAGGAGCGCATCGTGAAGAATTCCACGCTGGTGAGCCTGCGCAGCCGCCATAAGCAGATCCTCGACAAATACGAGGCGCAGAAGACGGAGCCCAAGGTGCCCATGGAGCTGCACGTGGTGGGCATCGACGATATCGCCTTCGCCACCAACCGCTTCGAGCTGTACATGGATTTCCAGCATCGCATCCAGGCCCGCAGCCCCTTCGAGCAGACCTTCATCGTGCAGCTGACCGCGCAGCCCGGCGCGACCGGCGGCACCTACCTGTGCACCGAACGCGGATTCAAGGGCCGCGGCTACAGCGCCAGCCGGTACTGCAACCTCGTGTCGCCCCAGGGCGGTCAGGAGCTGGTGGAGGAGACCGTGAAGATCCTCAAGGAGATCCGCTGAGCGCTCGTAAAGGCAGAATAGCATAAAACGCGCCCGGCTCTGCCGGGCGTCATTCCTGAATGAGTAGTAGGAGACATATCGCATGAGAAAGATCAAAGCGCCGTTCTTTGAGATCGGCCCCAAATCCTACCTGTACGGCGACGATGTGCTGAACCTGGCGCTGGCCGCCGACGCCGCCGCGGAGAAGTACGACGTAGACGTCATCTTCACCACGCCGTTTACGGAAATCAGGCGCGTGGCCGAAGCCACGAAGCGGCTGTTCGTATTCGCGCCGCATATGGATCCGCTGCCCGTCGGACGCGGCCTCGCGGATATCCTGCCCGAGGCCGTGAAGGCCGCCGGCGCGAAGGGCGTCATGCTCAACCACTGCGAGAGGCCGCTCACGCTGAGCGTGCTGCGCCAGACCATCCTGCGCGCCAAAGCGCTGGAGCTGGAAACCATCGTCTGCGCCGATTCCATCGCCGAGGCGCGCGCCATCGCGGCGCTTGGCCCGGATATCATCGTCGCCGAGCCCACCGAGCTGATCGGTACGGGTAAGGCCAGCTCCATGGATTATGTCCGCGCGTCCATAGAGGCCGTCAAGGGCGTGAATCCCGATATACTCGTGCTGCAGGGCGCGGGTATTTCCAACGGACAGGACGTCTATAACGTCATCCATGCCGGCGCGGAGGCCACAGGCTCCTCCAGCGGCATCGTCAAAGCGCCCTCGCCGGCCGCCATGGTCGACGAGATGCTCGGCGCCGTCCGCCGCGCGTATGACGACAGGAAAGCCGGACGCTAACGGCACATTTCGGGCGGAAGCCAATAGGCGGCCGCCTGGGAAAGAAACCGACTGACGCAGCGGAGACGCTGTCAGCGCAAACGAGAATGAGAAGGGAGACCGAACCATGGAATTCAAAGTGTATCAGAAGGAACTCGAACTGCAGTCGCGCGGCTGGATCCCCACCTTTCATGATGTGACAAAAGAAGTCGGCAACATCGTGGCCATGTCCGGCGTGAAGAACGGCACGGTATGCGTCGCCTCGCACCACACCACCTGCTCGGTTATCGTGCAGGAAACCTCGCACGACATCGACAAGTGGGGCATCGAATACCTCCAGCACGACCTCCTGGACATCATGAAGAAGCTCGTTCCCAGCTTCGACGAGGAGCATCAGTACCGGCATCCCGGCCCGGTGCATACCCAGTACGGCCGCTATGTCAACGAGCCCGGCGACTACACCAGCCTGAATACCGACGGCCACCTGCGCAGCGTGTTCTTCGGCCGCAGCGAGACGATGACCATCAAGGACGGCGTGCTCGACGGCGGAGAGTTCGCTCATATCTACTTCATCGACTGGGACTGCGTGCGCGCGCGCCGTCGCCAGCTGAACATCACCGTGATGGGCACGACGGAAGACGTGGAAGACCGCAAGTACAACGGCGGCGAGGTCATCGACACGCTCCCGAAGTACATGGACGAGACGAAGCAGTATCGCCCTGAGTTTGACATTCAGCTGAAGGACCGCAAATAACCTGGGGAGACAGAGATATGACAGAAGAAGCATTGGCGCGGGCGAGGGAAGCGTTTGAGATCGAGGCGCGGGAGGTTCGCCGGGCGGGCGAGGTCATGGATATGGAGGCGTTTTCGCGGGCGGTCGACGCGCTGAAAAAAGCGCCGCGCATCGGAGCCAGCGGGTGCGGACATTCCGGCATCGCCTGTCGGCATTTCGCGCATCTGATGTGCTGCATCGAGCGGCCCGCCCGGTTTATTTCGCCGGCCGAGGCCGTGCATGGCGCGACGGGCTTCCTCCAGGCGGGAGACGCGATGGTGCTGGTGTCCCGCGGGGGAAAGACGGCGGAGCTTCTGCCCATCGCGCGGATCAGCCGCGAAAAAGGCGCGACCGTCATCGCGCTCACGGAAAACCTCGCCTCGCCGCTGGCGCAGATGGCGGACATCGTGCTGCCCATGAAGGTCGAGCGGGAGACGGATCGCTACAACAGCCAGGGCACATCCAGCTTCACGGCCACAAACGTCATCTTCGACGCGCTGCAGGCGGCGCTCATCGAAGAGACGGGTTTTAAGAATGAGCAGTTCGCGGTGATTCACCCAGGCGGCGCGGTGGGCGAACGCCTCAACGGCGGAAAATCGTAAACAGGCGTCGAAGGAGGATTTCGATATGGGTCAATTCCGAATTGGTTGGGCGGAGGTCGATATCACGCCCGCAAAAAAGGTTTCGCTGGTTGGGCAGTTCGCGGAGCGCATTTCAGAATATGTCGAGAAGCCCCTGACGGCCACCGCGCTGGCCATGACCACGGAAGACGAGCAGGTCGTCATGTGCAGCTGCGATCTGGTTGGCATTTCTTATGTGCTGGCGGATACCGTGCGCGGGAAGCTGGCGAACAACGGGCTCGGGCTGGATCCGATGAAGGTCATCATCTCGGCCATCCATACGCACACCGGCCCGGGATACGCCGGCCGCGGCAATTCCGCGCGGAAGCTGAGCGGCACGAGCTCTTCCGGCTTCCGGGCGCTGCTCGAAAGCGAGCTGCCCCCCGACAAGAAATACGTTGAGAGCGCCAATGTCACCCAGAACCCGGAAATCGCCACCGATGAAGAGCTGCTGGCGTTCCTGTCGGATCGGATCGCGCAGTGCGTGCTCGAGGCCTGGAAGAAGCTCGCACCGGGCGGCTTCAGCAACGCGTTCGGGCGCGCGGCCGTGGGCATGTGCCGTCGCGCCTGCTATTCGGACGGCACCGCGCAGATGTGGGGCGACACGGACACGGCGGTATTCACCCAGTTGGAAGGCGGCAACGATTCCGGCATCGAGCTTCTGTATACGTTCGACGGCGAAGGGCAGTTGTCCGGCATCGTGGCCAACCTGGCCTGCCCGGCTCAGTGCGTCCAGCACAGGCTGTTCGTCTCGCCGGACTTCTGGGGCGAGGCCAAGATGCTGGTGCGCAGGCATTTCGGCGATCACGTGTTCCTGCTGCCCCAGTGCAGCGCCGCGGGCGATCAGTGCCCCGTGGACCTGATCCGCTGGGTGGAGCCGGAGAGCGACGTGCACGATCCCAACCTCAAGCGCAACAATCCGCCCAGGCGCAAGGCCGATCCGTCCATGTTCGACCTGGCGGGCATGCGCAAGGCGGGCAAGCGCATCGCTGATGAGATCATCAATGTGTACGACGAGGGCCTTGACGCGCCGCAGACGTCTCCCGAGCTGGTTCATCAGGTGCACATGATGCAGCTTCCCATCCGGCGGGCGACGCTCACAGAAGTCATCAACGCGCGCCGTGAGATTCGCGATTATCTGCAGCATAAGAGTGGCGATACGGTGGATTACAACGACGCGGCGGCGCTGCAGGTTTATCTGGGCATCCTGAGGCGGGCGGAACTGCAGGACAAGCTGGACATCCTGGATACCGAGGTGCATATCATTCGCCTTGGCACGGTGGCCATCGCCACGAACCCCTTCGAGCTGTTCCTGGATTACGGCAACCAGATCAAGGCCCGCAGCTTCGCCGAGCAGACCTTCCTGGTTCAGCTGGCCAACGGCACCGAAGGCTACCTGCCGACGGAAAAGGCGGAGAAGGGCGGCCATTACAGCGCGTTCATCTCCAGTGGCCTTGTGGGCCACGCCGGCGGCGAAATGCTGGTGCGTGAAACGCTGAAGAACATCAACGGACTGTTCGCGGAATAAACCCATGATGAAGCGGGATGACATTGATTCCCGTTTCTGGCTTGACTGAAACGACGCCGGCGCGCTGTACTGACAGATTGCAGCGCACCGGCGGTTTTATGTGAGGCTTCAGGGGATTGTCACGCCTCTGTTTCCAGCTGGAGCAGGTACACGCAGTTGCCGTTCACGGGCAGGATCAGCTGCGCGCGGTCCGCCGTGAAGAATTCGGTCTTGACGGGTTCCAGGTCGCTCTCCCCGTCGATCCGGGAAACGCGGACGGCCTTCACGCCTTCCCCGAGACCGTTCATATCCACGGTGAGCCGTTCTTCCTGGCAATGGAAGCAGGAGAGAAGCACGGCTTTTTCTTTTTCCCCCGCCGCGGCGACGGCGTACGCGCCGGGCACGCCGCTCTCAGCCTTTACCGCCCTGCCCAGCCTGTAGAGCGCGTTGAACGCCTTGAAGGAGAAGTAAGGCTTGGCGGGACGGAAGCTCGGGAAATGGAAGAGTCCGCAGTAGGCGCGCGTGGGCAGGGCGTCGTAATACATGGCCTTGTCCACCGGCCCGGCCTGCAGCAGGGCGAAGGCCGCCGCCACAAAGGCCGCGCCGTCGGCGGTTTTCATGTCGTCAAAGCGCGTGGGGTTTTTGGTGACGTAGTTCCACTCGTTGAATATGTTCTCCGTGTCGTAAAAACCGTACTCATACAGCTTGTCGCCCACATAGCGCGCGTGCGCGTCCAGCTCGGCGGGATCGTCGGTGTAGAGATGCCAGGAGAAGAAGTCGACCGGCACGCGCCCGGTCATGCGGGCGAGGAATTCGTCGAACCACTCCATGAAGCTCTCGTAGAATTCGCCCATGTTCTCGCGGGTCAGGCAGTAAAAGCCGCATCCCGCGTAGCCGCCCACCCTGATCTGCGGGAAGCGCTTTTTGAGATGGCAGGCGGTCGTCTCGTACAGCCGGAAATAATCCTCGCGCGTACCGGCCCACATGGGCGGGTTTTCCGGTTCGTTCCAGATCTCCCAGTAGCGGATGTCGTAGCGGAAGCCGTTTGCCCAGCCTTCGTTGTAGTGCGCGACGATATGCTCGCAGATACGGGCCCATTTTTCAAAGTCCGGCGGCATGTTCGTGTGAACGCGCCGGATCTTGTAGCGGTTTTCGATCGTGACGCCCAGCCGGTAAAAAATCTGGCAGCCCGAAGCGGTGAGGCCGGCCAGGTAGGCGTCGGTGAATTCAAACTGGTAGCTGGCCGGGTCGTTCTCGTCGGCGGAAAAATCCGGGAAGATGTTGGGAACGTCCACGAAAACGGTGCCGCCGTAAGCGCCCATCGTGTCGTGCAGGCGGACATAGGGGATACCGGCTTCGCGGAAGCTGTCGATCGGCTGGCCGAAGGTGGCGGGAGAATTGTTGACTCCGTGCAGCGCCTTCACAGGGCCTGTGGACTGGGAGAAATCGATGATGATGTCGTTCATGGATTCGCCTCCATCTCTCTTTGGTCGGTTTTCTCGGGCGTTCCCGCGCTTACAGGACGCTTTGAGCCCATTTCTTCAGCGCGTCGGCGGATACGTCAGCGGGAAAGCGTTTTCCCGGCAGCGCCTCGGTTTTGGCGATTTCCGCCGCGCGGGCGGGCGCCTCCTGTCCTATGCCGCTGCCGCCCGAGGTGGCAAACAGCACGATCTTCTTCCCCGCGAAGTCGTAGGCACCGAGGAAGCTGTCGATAATGGACGGCTCGCGATACCACCACACGGGATAGCCCACGAAAACCGTGTCCGCGTCCGCGACGGGCGCGTCCGTGTCGGCCAGCGCGGGACGGCTGCTCTTATCCTGCATTTCAACCGTTGAACGGGATTGCTTATCCCGCCAGTCCAGATCGGCGGGCGTGTAGGGGATGGCGGGCCTGATCTCATAAATCGGCGCGCCGATGGCTTCGGCAAGGCGCTGGGCGACTTTTTTGGTGACTCCGCTGGCGGAAAAATAGGTGACGAGCGCTTTCATGATTCTTCTCTCCTTCCTCGTTCTGCTGTCATCGTGGTCGGCGCGCGGGCCGGATACGGGTCAGAGCCTGGCCGCGCTCTATATGCAGCTTATCGCGCGGCAGCCGTCGGACAGTTCGTTGCGCCTGAGCTGGAAAGCGAAGACGCTTTCGCGTTCGGGCGTGCGGACGGTCAGTTCGTAGTCGCCGTAGAAGCCGTGCAGCGCCGTGAAACCGCCTTCATCCGTCGTGAGCTCGACGTCGGTCATCCATTCGTCGCGGATCAGGCGTTTCAGCGTCCTGAACGCCGGCTTCTCGCTCATGTCAAAGCGCAGCAGGCCGCCGTAGAAGTAGTTCTCGCCGGAGCTCATGTCGCCGGGCTCCGCGCGATACGCGTAACCGTCCGGCAGGTTCCAGTAGATGACGGCTTCCATGCTCCTCTGGGCGAAGAACAGCGAGTACACATTGCGCAGAATCTCCGCCTGGATCTCCTCGTCCTCTTCATCCCGGGAATAGGCGGGGATCGTCATCTCCGTGATCTGCAGCGGGAGGTTGAGCTGCTCGAATTTGTCCATCACCGCGCACAGGTATTCCGGCGCGTAGCGTCCGCGCGGGTGCGCGTAGCGCGCGACCTCCTGCTCCCGCGGCGTGAACGAATGGAACTGGAAGCCGACGCCCTGAACCGGCACGTTGTCTGCGAGCAGCTTTTCGACCTGCTGATAGTACGGATTGCGGTTGGTATGCGCGTTCGGGGCGTCCCATTCGATGCCGGCCTCGTTGATGATGAGCTCGTTGCCGGGGAAGTATTTGGCGGCCTCGCGGAACGACCATTCGACAAAATTGTCTTCCCGGAAGAAATCCGTGCGGCTCGATGCGCAGAAGGTCTCGTTGGTCACCTCGATCATCGGAATCTTCGAGGCATAGCGCCGGGCGATTTCGGAAAACCGCCGGCTCAGCTTCTCGCGCACGACGCGCGTGGGCGCGCCGGCGAGCCAGTCGGGCGTGAACGGATCGTAATTCAGGCAGTGCAGCTTCGGCTCGATGCCGTTCTCAAGGCAGTAGTCCACGCAGAGGTCGGTCGCCGGGCGGCGGTAGATTTTCGGGCTGTCCGCGGCAAAGCGCGGCTTGCCCTCGACCGGCTCCAGATCCCGCCAATAGAACGGCACGGTGCCGAGGTTGAACAGCTCGGGCAGCTTCTTTTTGTAGATTTCATTCTTTTCCGGCGTTTCCATCTCGTCGATCATGAACAGGTTCACACCGAATTTGAACGCCTGGCGGACCTGCCTGGCGTGGATCCGGGCGTTGGCGACCGGCTTGCCTTCGCCGTCGACGACCTGTATGCGGGCCGTGCCCTTCCGATACAGTTCAATGCCGGCCGCGACGCGCGATTTGACGAACTCCTTCTGTTCTTCAAAGTATCTGAGCACATCCCGCCTGCTCTCTGGCATGGTCATCCCTCGCTTTCATATTTCATCGCACGGTCAGCACGATTTTGCCGACGCTTTTGCCTTCCGCCATCAGACGCTGCGCCTCTTCGGCCTGCTGAATCGGGAACACCCGCCAGATCGTGGGGCGAATCTCGCCGGATTCCACCCTGGGCCAGAGCCTGTCGACCATGCCGCGCAGGATCTCCCCCTTCTGCGCGGGGGTGCGGCTGCGCAGCGTCGTGCCGATGAGCCGGACGCCGCGCACATACAGGGAACGCAGGTCGACCGTCGTCGGATCGCCGGCAAGCGTCGCGATCATGATCCAGCGGCCGCCGCGATTCATGTAAGGGAGGCATTTTCCCACGGTTTCGCCGCCCAGGCAATCGACGGCTATATCGACGCCGCGGCCGGCTTCGAGCTCCTCCTTCATGACCTCGTCCAGCCGCTCGCGCGCGGTAACGACCACGCGGTCCGCCTTCAGGTGCGCGATGGATTCGGCGAATTCGTCGGTCAGCACCGTGGTGATCACACGGGCGCCGAAGGCCTTCGCCATCGGGATCGCCACGCTCGCCAGTCCGCTGGCCCCGGCCTGCATCAGCAGCGTGTCGCCGGCTTTGAGGCCGCCTTCGACGAACAGGAACAGATACGCCGCGCCGAACGCCTCGGGAAGCGCCGCCGCTTCCGTGAGCGACAGGCCCCTGGGCACGGGCATCAGCATGTCCGACGGCACCGCCACGTATTCGGCATACCCGCCGCCGCCCAGCAGGGCGCAGACCTCGTCGCCCACATGCCAGCGTCCGGCGGCTTTCGCGCGGGGGCCGATGTCCCTGATTATGCCGGACGCTTCCAGCCCGAACCATTCCGGCCAGCCGGGCGGGGGCGGGTACTGCCCCGCGCGCTGCAGCAGGTCGGCCCGGTTGAGCGCCGCGGCGTGGATCTCGAGCAGCACGTCGTCTTCTCCCGGAACGGGATCCGGCGCCTGCCCCCAATACAGCTTCTGATCTTCTCCGATTCGTACGGCACGCATAATATCATCACCTCATCCCATCGCTTGCGGTCACACTGACATTATACGTTTCTTAACACGGTTTGTAAATCGGCTTTTGCGGGCAAATCCCCACTTTTCTGACATTTCCCGGCGGTTCGCCTTAGCATCCCCCGTCTGGCGGCCGCGCCATCCGGGATGGGCTGAAAAATGTGTTGACGCGGGCGGCGTTTGCGGCTATAATAGGGGCCGCACTTCCAGAAAGGATTTTGAATGATGAAAAAGATTATCGCAATGCTTGTGGCCCTGCTGCTGGCGTGTCTTCCGGGCTGCGCCGGCGCGGAGGATGAAAAGCCCGCCGTGGTGACCGTTATCTTTCCCCAATACGACATCGTGCGCGCCGTGGCGGGCGATCGGGTCGATGTGAAAATGCTCCTCAAACCCGGCGCGGAGGTGCACACCTACGAACCCGCGCCGCAGGATATCCTCGCCATCGACAGCTGCGAGCTGTTCTTCTATGGGGGCGGCGAGTCGGACGAGTGGGTGGAGGGCCTGCTGGCCTCCACCGGCGGCGAGAACCGGCGCACGCTGGCCATGATGGACTGCGTGCCGCTGCTGGAGGAGGAGGGCGAGGACGAGCCCGGCGGAGAGGCCGAATACGACGAGCATGTGTGGACCTCGCCGGAGAACGTCATGCTGATCGCGCAGGCCGTATGCGAGGCGCTTTGCGGGATAGACCCGGACGGCGAGGCGGAATACCGCGCCAACACCGCGGCCTACCTGGAGGCGCTGGAGGCGCTGGACGAGGCGTTCAAAGCCGTGGTTGCGGCGGGCGAACGCGACACCATCATCTTCGGCGACCGCTTTCCGCTGCTCTACTTCGCGCGCGCTTACCATCTCAACTATATCGCGGCCTTCCCCGGCTGCTCTACCGAGACGGAGCCCAGCGCCGCCGCCATGACCGCGCTCATTCGCGGCGCGGTCGAGACGAAAGCCCCGCTGGTGCTGTATCTGGAGCTGTCGAACGGGCGCATCGCCCGCGCCGTCGCCGAGCAGACCGGCGCGCAGACGCGCGTGTTCTACGCCTGCCACAACCTCACCCAGGACGATTTCGAGGCCGGCAAAACCTACCTGGATTTCATGTGGGAGAACGTGGAGACGCTGAAGGCGGCGCTGGGAGAGAGAAAATGACATCAAACGCCATGCCGGAAAAGCCGGCATGGCGTTTGATATAAGTCAAGGCGTTGTTATTTTGTCAGCTCGTCGGCCAGCTCGTTCAGCCATTGGCCCTGATTGGCTTCGATGCGGCCCGCGTCGCACAGCGCGGCCAGCGCGGGGTCGATCGGGATGCGCGCCACGTGCGGGATCCCGAACTTTTCGGCGATCTCGTCCGCGTGGCTCTCGCCGAACACGCTGATTTTCTTGCCGCAGTCGGGGCAGACGGCGTAGCTCATGTTTTCCACCAGCCCCAGCACGGGGATGTTCATCATCTGCGCCATCTTGACCGCCTTGGAGACGATCATACCCACCAGCTCCTGCGGCGAGGCCACGATGACGATGCCGTCCACGGGCAGCGACTGGAACACCGTCAGCGCCACGTCGCCCGTTCCCGGCGGCATGTCGACGAACATGTAGTCCACCTCGCCCCAGACGACGTCCGTCCAGAACTGCTTCACCGTGCCGCCGATGATGGGGCCGCGCCACACCACGGGGTCGGTCTCGTTATCCAGCAGCAGATTGACCGACATGGTCTTGATGCCCATGGCCGTCTCGGTGGGCAGGATGCCCCGCTCGTCGCCGAACGCTTTGACGTGCAGGCCGAAGATCTGCGGGATCGACGGGCCGGTGATGTCCGCGTCCAGCACGGCCGTTTCAAAGCCCCTGCGGCGCGTCGCCACGGCCAGCAGCGCCGTGACCAGCGATTTGCCGACGCCGCCCTTGCCGCTGACGACGCCGATGACCTTCTTCACCGCGCTGTACTGGTTCGCCGGCTCCAGCAGGCTCTCCGGCTGGTTTCTGCTGGGGCAGTCCACCCCGCAGGTATCGCAGTTGTGCGTGCATTGTTCAGACATGATATACCTCCTGAATGAATTGACCGTTTGTATCAGCCGCCCGTTTCGTTTTCTCCGACGACGGGCTGTCCGCCGTCGGCGTAGGGCACGAACTCGCCCTGCTCGTTATAGTAGCCGTCCGGCGTGTAGCCCTGGATGAACGCGCCGCCGTCCATGCCCATGCCGTAGGACTGCTGCGTGCTGTAGTCATAACCGCCGCCGCCGTACCACGCGCCGCCGGTCAGCCGGTCCATGAACCAGTCCTTCGCGTCATCCACGATCCACGGCTCGTGCGTGTAGACGTAGACCTCCCAGGTCGTCAGGGCCAGCGCCGCGATCAGAACGAAGAGCGCGAACAGCATGCCCGTTCGCCGCCGGCCGCGATACCGCCGCGTGACCGATCCCGTGATCTTCACGAATCCGACGCTGCCCAGCAGCACGCCCAGAAAGGGCGCCCAGCTCAGCAGCAGCGCGAACACGCTCGTCTTCACGCCCGAACCGATGCGGCGTTTTTCCTCGCGCTCCTGCGCTCTCGAAAACTCGCTCATGGATGTAAACTCCTCTTGCCAAATGGACGCAAAAACCCGCCCGCCGGGCGGAGCGTATGCCCCGCGCCTCTTATTATAGCAGACGGGCGGAAAATGTAAACAGTTCCGAATGTCAAATTATTGAAACGCTTCCAGGTGATTTCCTCAAAGCCGTCACAGCTTCAGCAGGATGTGGAAGCGCGAGCCGGCTCCCGGCCGGGACTGAACCTCGATGCGGCCGCCATGGGCCAGCACGATCATGCGGGCGATGGCCAGGCCCAGGCCGTGGCCGTCCACCTCGCTGCCGCGCACGTCGGCGGCGCGGTAGAAGCGGTCGAACACGCGCTTCAGATCCTCCTCGGAGATGCCGATGCCATTGTCCTGAACGGTCAGGCGCGCCCAGCCGTTTTCCTTTACGCAGGAGAGCGTGATCTCGCCGTCGGGCGCGGTATACTTGAGGGCGTTGTCCAAAAACACGCGCAGCGCCTGCTTGAGCGCGTTCCTGTCGCCGCGCACGATGGCGGCTTCCATCGTTCCGGCTTTGATATGATGCCCGCCCGCGATGAGGCGCGTTTCCTTCAGCGCCTCGTCGGCCATCTCTTTCAGGTCGAAGAACTCCATCTGGTAGCGCTGGGGGCTGTTCTCATGCCGGGCGATGAATAGAAGCTGTTCCACCAGGTCCTTCATGGCGCGCGTCTCGCTGCTGATGGCCGTGATGGCCTCGTCGCACACCTCGGGGTCGGATTTGCCCCAGCGGCCCAGCATGTCCGCGTAACCCTGAATGACGGCGATGGGCGTGCGCAGCTCATGGGAGGCGTCCGAAACGAACTGCTTTTGGTTGTTGTAGGCGCTCTCGATGCGGTCGAGCATGCCGTTGAGCACTTCGGTGAGCTCGAGCAGCTCGTCCTTCGCGCCGTCGGCAGAAATGCGCGCGCTCAGGTTGCTCGCCGAAAGCCCGCGCGCCGCGTTCACGATATCGGA
This sequence comes from Clostridia bacterium, assembly GCA_017620115.1. GTDB lineage: Bacteria > Bacillota > Clostridia > Christensenellales > Aristaeellaceae > Firm-10. The sequence continues at coordinate 13,720 of JAFZRB010000070.1, forward strand.
GATCGGGCTGAGCGCCCGGCGGCTGATGCGGTCGGCCTGCTGCCGCAGCACGCGCAGCCGGATCAGCTCCACGGCCACCAGCGTGATGATCAGCACCACGAACAGCGAGGCATAGCCGCTCAGCGTGAACACCACCGCGTAATCGCCGCTGCCGCGCACCAGGTACAGCTGTCCGTCCACGCGCTGCGGAAGCACGCCCGCGCGCCAGCCGTCGCCGGGCAGCCGGGAGATTCCCGCCTCGCCCACCAGATACGCGCCGGTCTGCCACTGAGACTCGGATACCTCGCGCATGGCGCGCGAGCACATGCCGGACGCGTGCGCGATCACGGCCAGCCAGTACATGAGCGTGAACACCGCCAGCATCACGGCCATGGTGCGGACGAGATAAAACGTATACTGCCCGGAAATGCGCTCCCCCAGCGAGCGCCTGCGGTCGGGCGACGCGCCGGTCGTCATTCGGTCTCCCCGCCTTCCTCCAGCCGGAACAGATAGCCCACGCCGCGCACCGTGTGGATCAGTTTGACATGGAAGGGATCGTCCAGCTTGCAGCGCAGATACCGGATGTAGACGTCCACCACGTTGGTGTCGCCGGCATAGCTGTAGCCCCACACCTTATCGAGCAGCTCGTTGCGGCTGATGGCCACGTTCCGGTTCAGCATCAGGTATTCCAGCAGGTCAAACTCCTTCTTGGTGAGCTGGATGGGCGTTTCGCCGTAGCTCACCTCGCGGCTGTCGCGGTCGAGCGAGAGCGCGCCTTCGGCGAGGGTGCGCTCGCCGCCCGCGTGGCCGGCTTCGTCGCCGTGGCGTTTGAGCGCCACGCGGATACGCGCCAGCAACTCCTCGATGGCAAAGGGCTTGGTCATGTAATCGTCCGCGCCCATGTCGAGGCCCATGACCTTGTCGGACACATCGTCCTTGGCCGTGAGCATGATGATGGGCACCGCGCTCTTCTGCCGGATGCGGCGGCACACCTCGATGCCGCTCAGCTCGGGCAGCATGAGATCGAGCAGGATCAGATCGCACGGCCATTCCTCGAACGCCGTGACCGCCGCCCGGCCGTCGTGGGCCAGGCGAATCTCATAGCCCTCGTGGGTCAGCTCCAGCTGCAAATACCGCGCCAGCTTTTTTTCGTCCTCAACCACCAGTATCTTCTGCATGTTCCCTCTCCCGCGGGTCGCGCCCGTCTTTTGTCAGGTTATATACGCCCAAAAGGGCGCGTTCAGACGCACCCTTCCGGCGAATGGCGAACCGTTTATTCGATCGTGATCGAGTTAAACCCGTCCTCGGGTTTTTTCTCTTCCTGCTTTGGCGTTTCCGCGGGCGCGTCAGCCTTCTCGGGCGCTTCCGGCGCGGGAGCGGGTTTTTCGGAGGCGCCGGGGCGGAGCAGGCGCACGCGGCAGCCCAGCGCCAGCGCCAGGATCGCCCCCGCGATCACCAGCCGCCATCCCAGCAGCAGCGCCAGGATCATAAACAGCGCCGACAGGTTCACCAGCCGCTCGCCGTCGCGCTCCACGATGAGGCGCGTGTCGCAGCCTTTGCGCCATAGCCTGCCAATGATGTCGGCGGTGTTGCCGTTGACGTTGATCTTGATGCCCTTCTCGCCCAGCTGGCCGCGCTTCTCCAGTTCGATGAGCGCGCGCGTCATGTCGCCGTCGTATTTGTCCAGAAGGCTCACGGCCTCCTCGTAGCTCACGCCTGTCTTGTCGCGCAGGATCTCCACGTCGTTCAAAGTATATTTCTTGTTTTCCATTGAAAAATCCTCTCCCTAACGCATGAAAATTGATCGGTTGCGGAAAATTACAGCGGCATTCTCATGAACAGCGCGGCCAGCGTGAGGATGAGCGCCGCCGGGGTGGTCGCCAGCGCCAGCAGGATCACCGGCAGGCCAGGCGCGGCCGTCAGCCTGCGTCCGAAGTCCGAGAGGCGCTGCCACGCGCCGCCGAAGAAATCCCCGACGCCCCGCCAGGCGGCGCGCAGCCCGCCCACCGGTTCGACCACGCTTTCCGGCTCGGCGTACACGCGCACCGCGCCGCATTTTTCCTCGAGCACGCGGTCGGGGCGGCCGTCATACTGCCGAAGCAGCGCCTCGGCCCGCGCCCGGCTCATGCCGCTCGCGCGGCACACGCGATCGATGTCTTTTCCGTTGTATGATGCCATAGCGTCGTCCTCCGTTCCGGTTTGTGCGTCTATTATAGCGCGCGCCGGCCCGGTTTGCTTGAGAGAGCGCTGATTGAATCATGAGAATTTGATGAGAAGCGCGAATTTCTCTGAGACCGCAGGCCGGCGCTTTTGCGCGGGCTGCTCTGGCCGCAATTTCCAGTTGTAATTCGCCGTGCCCGGCGCACACTAGAAAAGCGCTGATTGAATGAAGCGGCGCGGCGCAGAGACCGCCGTCCGCAATCCGTTTCGGCCAATCAGGGATTCCCCGGCAAGGAGGTGAATCAGAATGGCAAGCAAGAGCCGCATCAACGTGCCCGAGGCCGGCGCCGCGCTGGACAATATGAAGTATGAAGTCGCGCGCGAACTGGGCGTCAACCTGAAGCAGGGCTACAACGGCGACCTGACCGCCCGTGAAAACGGCTATGTGGGCGGGTACATGGTCAAGAAGATGATCGAGGACTACGAGCGTCAGTCCGCGAACCGATAAATCCATTCCGATATTATCATATTTCAGGAGGAAACAACCATGGCTTCCAACAGCAACAGCAACCAGATCAATATTCCCGAATCCAAAAACGCGATGTATAACTTCAAGCACGAGGTGGCCGGCGAGCTGGGCATCAACCTGAAGAAGGGCTACAACGGCGATCTCACCTCCCGCGACGCCGGCTCCATCGGCGGCATGATGGTCAAGAAGATGATCGAGGCTCAGGAGCGCCAGATGAGCGGCCAGGCCCGCTGAGCGATTCGATTTTCCCTCCGGCTCCCGCCCGCCGCGGGAACGGAGGTTTTTTGCCGCGGGGAGAAACGTTCCCCGCGGCAATTATTTACAAACCGTCCGTCCGGAATGTGCTACAATAGAGGCGGGCAGAAAAAGCCGCCTCATCGGGCGGCGTGAAAGCGGGGCGACGGTCATGCCGGTCGAAGAGCTGGTTCTGGAGATCGCGCGGCGCGTGGGCGCGGCGGGCGGCCGCGCGCTGCTGGTGGGCGGCTGCGTGCGCGACAGGCTGCTGGGCGTCGCCTCCAAGGACGTCGATCTGGAGATATACGGCATCCCCGCCGCGACGCTGAGGGCCGTGCTCGCGCAGGTGGGCGAGGTGTACGACAAGGGCGCGGCGTTCAGCGTGCTGGGCCTGAGGCATTGGGACATCGACATCGCCATGCCGCGCCGCGAATCGCGCAGCGGCCTGCGCCACACCGATTTCGATGTGACGGCCGATCCGTATCTCTCCTATGAGGACGCCAGCCGCCGCCGGGATTTCACCATCAACGCCATGATGCTCGACCCGCTGACGGACGAGCTGATCGACTGCTGGCACGGCCGCGAGGATCTCATCCGCCGCGTCATCCGTCACGTGGCCGACGACACCTTCGGCGACGACCCGCTGCGCGTGTTCCGCGCGGCGCAGTTCGCGGCGCGGTTCGAGGCGCGCATCGCGCCGGAAACCGTGGCCATCAGCCGGAGCATGGACGTGCGCTATCTCTCGCGCGAGCGCGTGTTCGACGAGCTCGGCAAAGCGCTCATGAAGGCGCGCCGGCCTTCGGCGTTTCTGTCCGCGCTCAGGGATATGGCGCAGCTGAACGTGTTCTTCCCGGAGATGGAAGCGTTCATGGCGTTTGACGGGGCATTCGACCGCGCCATGCGCGCGCTGGACGCCGCCGCCGCGCGGCGCGATCAGGCGATCGAGCCGCTGAACTTCATGCTTGCGGCGCTGCTGCAGGGCTTGCCGGACGCCTTCGGGGACGGCGAGGCCATGGCCGACCGGCAGCTTCGCCGGCTTACGAACAACGTTCGCGCTTTGAAATACGTGAAGAACATGCTGGCCCTGCGCGCCCGTCCGGCGGAGCTGGCTGGGGCGGCGCTTCCGCAGAGCCGCATGCTGCTGGACGGGAGCGTGTGCCCGCATGATCTCATACTGCTCGCCGCCGCCCGCGAGGAGAGCGGGCGCGGGGCTGAGGCGGCGCGGGCTCTTGCGGCGCGGCTGGAGGAGCGGGCGCGCGATTTCGAGGCGCGTCTGGCCGAGCCCATGGTGACGGGGCAGGATCTCCTGGATGCCGGACGCAGGCCCGGCGCTCGGATGAAACCCATGCTCGATTTCGCGCGCCGGCTGCATTTCGAAGGCGTCGATCGGGAAGAGGCGCTGGCGCGCACGCTGGAAGAATTTGCTGAAAACCG
>JAFZRB010000071.1 GCA_017620115.1 Clostridia bacterium
ATGAGGTGTTATCGTTGCGACTAGCATCCTATTGCGATAGACAGCAAAGAGCCGGGCTAACACCTCATCCGCCTCTCACGAGGCACCTTCCCCTCGAAGGGGAAGGCAAGGTTTTATCGCTTCAACAAACTCCAATTTGTCTGACAGCCCATACCTATCCTTTTTCTCAATAACACGCCGCGGAGGCGGTCGATATAACCGCCTCCGCGATTGACAGCCGTCTGTTTATGCCGCGATCATTCGCCCTGGGCGGACAGTTCTTCGAGCCAGGCGTCGTAGGCGTCGTAGTACTCGTCGGTGCTCATGGGCTTGTCGAGCAGGTGCTGGCCCTTGTAGCGGCAGGTCGCCAGGCCGGTGGGCGCGAACTGCGCCTCGAACGGATTCAGGCGGGACGCGGTGTAGCCCGCGGTGTCGGAGCCGAAGGGCAGGGCGACAGCGTGGTTGATGAGGTAGGCCTCCGCGGTGGCGTAAGCCTGGTAGCGCGCCTCGGGCTCGGTGGTGGAGATGGCCCCCGCCGCAGCCAGCAGGTTGAAGTAGGTCAGCGTGCCATCCTCGTCATACAGGTCTTCCTGCGTGGCGTTGACGTAGAAGTTGTAGTTGTTGCCGTTCTTGAAGGGGCTGGTCATGTTCTCGGGATCGTCGTAGTCCAGGCCCCAGTTGCACTTCATGAAGGCGTATTTGCCGGAGCGGCGGATCTCCTTCAGGAAGCCGGTGGACGGGCCGGCCTCGACGATCACGTCGATGTAGTCCGCGCCCAGCAGGCCCTCGAGCTGCTGCTCGACAACCTGGCATTCCTCGGCCCAGGAGGAGGAAGAGGGATTGTAGCACATGAGCACCTTCACGGGGAAGGTCGCGCCGGCGGCGGTCAGCTCTTCGACGGCGGCGTCGCGCGCGGCCAGGGCCTCGGCTTCGTTGGCGTTCAGGGTCAGCTCGGCGGTGAGATCGGTCACCATCTCGGCGTAGTCCTTGCCGTTATAGACCACGATGCTGGCCGGGGTGAGGGAATCCCAGATCAGGTCGGCGGGATTGTCCGGCTCGATGACGGTCTTGGCCTTCAGGCGGTCGAGGCCGAAGAACAGCGACTTGCGGAAGTTCTCGTTGTTCACGGCGAGCTTCCAGTTTTCGGGCTCGTAGACGTCGTCGAACCTGGGATCAAAGTTGAAGCAGAAGAAGTAGGAGTACTGGCCCACCTGGCGCACCGGGTGGATCAGGTCGGCCTTCTCGGGATCGGCCAGCCACTCGGAAGCGATGGTGGTGGTGATGTCGGCCGCGTCGATCTCGCCGCGCAGATACAGCTCGGGAGACAGCGTGCTGGCTTCCTTGTTGTAGGTCTGCTGGATCTTGGTGATGTAGACGTGCTCGGCGTCCCAGTAGGCTTCGTTCTTGGTGTACACGCGGCTCTCCTGGGGCTTGAACTCGGAGAGGATATACGCGCCGCAGTACAGCACGGTGTCGTTGCCGGTGGCCAGGCCAAATTCATCGCCCTTTTCCTCCAGGAACTTCGCGCTCACGGGCATGTAGCAGGAATAGTCCAGCATGGACAGGAAGAAGGGAACGGGCTCGACGGTGGTGTAGGCGATGGTCTTCTCGTCGAGGGCCTTCACGCCCACGGTCGCCCAGTCGACGGGTTCCGGCGCGGCCTCGCCCTCGTCGGGCAGCTCGGTGCTGCTGTAGTAATCCTCCGCGCCCGCCAGATAATCGCTCAGGATCCAGGCGTTGGAGGCGTCGTTCTTGGCGTCCAGCACGTACTGGGCGGCGGTCTCGAAGTCGTAGGCGGTCACGTCGGCGTAGTACTCGCCGTCCGCGGTCACCCAGGTGGCTCCGTCGCGCAGGTGGAACGTCCAGGTCAGGCCGTCGTCGCTCAGCTCCCAGCTCTCGGCCAGGCAGGGCACGATGTTTCCGTAGCAGTCGCGCTCAACCAGCGTGTCGATGATGTTGGCCGACACGGTGAACTCGTTGGTGGTGCCGGTGGTGAGATAATTCAGCGTACCGATTTCGCCGGAATACAGCGTGCGGTAAACGGCTTCGTCGGCCTCGGCGAAGGCGGGCACGGCGCCCAGCGCAAGCAGCAGGCTCAGAAGCAGCGCAACCATCTTCTTCATAAATGTATTGCCTCCTTTTTGTTTCACACGCGCATGGATCGCGGTGTTTTGTATACAATAACACATCTATCCAGAAAATGCAATACCAATCGGGCAAAAATTCATTTTTTCACATTTTTGTTCGCTCTTTGCCTGAAAAATGCGTTCCAATCTGGGGCGTTTATACTATTCTCATTATAAAACGCGACGCGAATCCTCCTGGGAGCTCGGGCGCGCCGCGCTTTGCGGCGTCCTCACGCGAACGATCACCGGCGTTCCGGCGCGCACCTCCGCCATGTCGGGGTTTTCCGCCTTCAGATCCTCCAGCGCGACCCGGTAGCGGCGGGCGACGCTCCAGAAGGTGTCGCCGGGCTCCGGATAGCGGATGCCCGCCCCCCGGCGGCGCGGCGCGCTTCCCGCCTCCTGCGCGGCGGTCACAACGGCGGTGTCCTCCGTCTTCCACGACACGCCCCGAACCGACAGCGCGCATTTCAGCTCCATCCGGTCGCTCATCAGCGCCGCGGCCTCGGCTTCGGAGGCGGTCACGCTCAGCGCGGCGTCTTCGCCCGCGGGCGCAGGCGTCTTCACGGCGAAGGGCAGCTCCGCGCGCACCGAGGTCAGCCGGTCTCCGCCGGACGGCATATACAAAACCGTCGCCTCGAGCACGCCCTGCGCCTTTCCCTCGCCGTTTTCCGTTTCCCAGCCGCTCACCACCGGCCGCACATGCGCCGCCAGCGCCGTACCCGCGCCGGGCGCGTTCTCAGGCAGCAGCAGCGCGCCGCGGAACGTCTCGCGAACCTGAACGGCTTCGGCCCCGGCGCACACCGGGAGCGTCTCGCGGGTGAGCGCCAGCGCGCCGTCTCCCGCGATGAAGGCGTCGCTCACGGCGTCCGCGCAATCCTCGCCGGAGAGGCTTACGGTCACCTGCAGCGAGCAGGCCATGTTGAGCGCGGCGTCTCCGCCCTCCGCGCCTTCCTCCACCGTCACGGACAGCCGCGTGACCTCCGCCTCGCTCTCCGGCTCGCCCTCGATCCAGTCCGGCATGGCCACCAGCTGCTCGAACGGCATCTGGTAGCGCACCAGCGCCACCGGCCGCCCGCTGACGCTGCTGGCGATCAGCGATTCGATCTGCACCGCGCCGGACACCCGCACGCCGCCCAGGTCGCGCGCGACCGATTCCACGCGCGGCTCCGCCCACTGCATCAGCGCCACCCGCGCGTGCAGCGCCGCGGGCAGGCTGACGCTGTCGCTGAGCTCGGCGGTCTCGCTGTTCTCGGCGCTGGTCCTGGCGGAGCGCACGCGGCTGGTCAGAACCTCGACCGGCTCGTCTCCGGCGATCTTTGTCACCGCCTCCACGGGCGTGAGGCTCTTCACGCGTACGGAAACCGCCACCACGACCTGAAACACCATGTGGCCGTTGTCGTAAGCCGCCTCCACATGCTCCGCCACGGCCCGCGCGCGCACGGCCATCGAGGGCTCCGCGCCTTCGATCTCCACGGCCTGCTCGAAATCCGCGCGGGCGGTGAGCGCCCTCAGCCCGCCCTCTTCGCCCAGCCGGTACACCGCCTGGCACTGCGCCTGTCCCTTCACCAGCACGCGCCCGCTCTGCGCCTCCGCCCCGGACAGCGACGCGAACGCGTCCTCCATCAGCGCCTCCACCGTTTCCCGCCCCGCGCCGGGCACCGGGGCCTCCGCCCGCACAGGAATCTGAAACGACGCGCTCCCCGCCAGCCGCTCCACTTCAATGGTCTGCTTTTCGCACGATATCGCCATATTGCTCCGCCTCCTTCGCTCGTCCTTTGACAATGGATATGCGGAGGAAGACAGAATTAGAAATTGCTGATCCCCTCCCTCGCCCACAATATTAGCGATTTTTCTTCCAATATTTAATTGACTTGCGGAGCGTCCTTGCCTATAATATCACCTAATAACGGAAACCCACATCTGTACATAAGAAGGGGGATTTGACAAATGATGGGAAAGATCCGCGAAGGCCTCACGTTTGACGACGTGCTGCTGATTCCTCAGAAGAGCGATGTGATCCCGCGCGACGTGCAGCTGGCGACGCAGCTCACGCCCGATCTGCGGCTGAACATCCCGCTGATGAGCGCCGCCATGGACACCGTGACCGAATCACGCATGGCCATCGCGCTGGCCCGCGAAGGCGGACTGGGCGTCATTCACAAGAACATGACCATCGACGAGCAGGCCTCGCAGGTCGACCAGGTCAAGCGCAGCGAGAACGGCGTCATTTCCGATCCGTTTTTCCTCTCGCCCGAGAATCTCGTGACCGACGCGCTGGCCCTCATGGCCCGCTATCGCATTTCCGGCGTTCCCATCACCCGCGAAGGCCGGCTGGTCGGCATCCTCACCAACCGCGACCTGCGCTTCATCACCGATTTCAACCAGCCCATCTCGGCCGTCATGACCAGCGAGAACCTGGTCACCGCCCCCGTGGGCACCACGCTGGAAGAGGCCAAGAGCATCCTGGCCCGCCACCGCATCGAGAAGCTCCCCCTGGTGGACGAAAACTACATGCTGCGCGGCCTCATCACCATCAAGGACATCGAGAAGAACATCAAGTATCCCGCCGCCGCGAAGGACGGCAAGGGCCGCCTGCTGTGCGGCGCGGCCGTGGGCGTCACCCGCGACACGCTCGACCGCGTGAAAGCCCTCGTGAACGCGCAGGTGGACGTGATCACCCTCGACACGGCGCACGGCCATTCCTCGGGCGTGCTGAACAGCGTGCGGCTGGTGAAGAACGCCTTCCCCGACCTGCCCGTGATCGCCGGCAACGTGGCCACCGCGGAAGCCACCGCCGACCTCTTCGAGGCGGGCGCGGACGTGGTCAAGGTCGGCATCGGGCCCGGCTCCATCTGCACCACGCGCGTGGTTTCAGGCATCGGCGTGCCGCAGTTCACCGCCATCTGCGACTGCGCGGAGGCGGCCGCGAAGTACGGCAAGGCCATCATCGCCGACGGCGGCATCAAGTATTCCGGCGACCTCACGAAGGCCATCGGCGCGGGCGCGTCCGCCGTGATGGTGGGAAGCCTCCTGGCCGGCGTCGAGGAGAGCCCCGGCGAGATCGAGATCTATCAGGGCCGCTCCTTCAAGGTGTACCGTGGCATGGGCTCGCTGGCCGCCATGGAAAAGGGCAGCAAGGACCGCTACTTCCAGGAAGGCGCGAAGAAGCTGGTGCCCGAGGGCGTCGAGGGCCGCGTGCCCTACAGGGGCACCCTCTCCGACACCGTATTCCAGCTGATGGGCGGCCTGCGCTCCGGCATGGGCTACTGCGGCGCGCACAACATCGACGAGCTGCGCGAGAAGGCCCAGTTCATCCGCATCACCAACGCGGGCCTGCTGGAAAGCCATCCGCACGATATCTCCATCACCAAGGAAGCCCCCAACTATTCAACCAAGCAGTAAAAAATCCCCACTTGCACAGATCGGGCTGCGGTTCAACGCGAAACCGCAGCCCGATTTTTCAGACGATATATGTTATTCCACGGAAATAACGTAGTAATACAGCGGCTGGCCGCCTTCGTAGAGCGTTATGTCGCACGCGCTGTACTGCGCCTGCAGCTCGCCCTGCAGCGCCTCGGCGGCGGACGCCTGCACATCCTGGCCGTAGAACATGGTGATCAGCTCGGATTCGTCGGTCACCATTTCGGCCAGCACGTTCTTGGTCACTTCCTCGATGCCGCTGCCCACGCAGCTGAGCTTGTTGTCGATCAGGCCCATCACGTCGCCCTCGTGGATATCGTAGCCGTCGAAGTTGGTGTCGCGCACGGCGTAGGTGATGGAGGCGGTATGAACGCGGGAAGCGGCTTCCTGCATGGCCTCGAAGTTTTCCTCGCCGCTCACGTCGCCCATGAAGGCCACCGCCGCGGAAATGCCCATGGGCACCGACTTTGTGGGCACCACCCAAACCTTCCTGTCGGCCAGCTCCGCGGCCTGCTGCGCCGCGAGGATGATGTTCGAGTTGTTGGGCAGGACGAAAACCTCGTCCGCGCGGATGGATTCCACGGCTTCCAGCAGGTCCTCCGTGCTGGGGTTCATCGTCTGGCCGCCGTCGACCACCCTGTCGACGCCCAAATCGCGGAAGATCGAGGAAATGCCCTCGCCCAGCGCCACGGCCACGATGCCGAAGGGCTTGTTCGGCTCGGCGGCGGCCGCCTCCGCGGCCTGCTTTTCCCGCTCGGCCTGCCGTTCGCGGAATTCCTCGAGCATGTTGTCGATCTTGATGTTGTCCAGCTCGCCCAGCTCCAGCGCCATCTGCAGCGCCTTGCCCGGCTCGTTGGTGTGCACGTGAACCTTCACGATCTCCAGGTCGCCCACGACCACCACGCAGTCGCCGATGCGTTCCAGCCGCTTGCGCAGCCGGGCCACCTCGCTGTCCTTCATATCCGGCCGCGGATGCGACACGATGAACTCGGTGCAGTAGGCGAAGGTGATTTCCTCCAGCTTGCTGTGATCGTCCACATAATCGCCGGGCAGCGGCCTGGGCGCGGTCACGGCGTCGGTCGCGGGCGTGTCGATGGGCTCGCCCACCAGGGCGGCCCGGAAACCGGCGAAAAACACCATCAGGCCCTTGCCGCCGGAATCGACCACGCCGGCCTGCTTGAGCACGGGCAGCATCTCGGGCGTGCGGCGCAGGATGGCGTCGCCCTGCTCGAGGATCACGCCGGTGAGCGCCCCGAGATCGTCCGTCCGGGCGGATTCGCGCTCCACCTCCTCGGCGATCACGCGGATCACCGTGAGGATGGTGCCTTCCTTGGGCTTCATCACCGCCTTGTAAGCGGTGTCCGCGCCCAGGCGCAGGGCTTTGGTGAGCAGCGCGGCGTCCATATTGTCGGCGCCGTCCAGCGCCTTGGAGAAGCCGCGCAAAATCTGGCTCAGGATGACGCCGGAATTGCCGCGCGCCCCTTTCAGCGCGCCTTTGGCGGCCGCCGCGGCCACGTCGCCCGCGCCGCTGAAAGAACGGCTGCCCAGCTCCTTCACCGCCGACAGGATGGTCTGCGACATATTGGTACCCGTGTCGCCGTCCGGCACGGGGAAAACGTTCAATGCGTCGACGGTCTGACGATTCTTATCCAGCAGCGCCGCGCCAGACAGGAACATTTCCTTGAGCATCAGGCCGTCTATCGTCGTGATAGACAAATCTCATTCCCTCCAATCCGCGCATCTGACGAAACGTCAGACGCGGATATCCTCTACGGACACGTTGACCTTGTCCACCTTGATACCGGTCAGGTGCTCGATTTTGTATTTCACCGTATCGATGATGGTGGCGGCCACCGCGCTGATCGAAATGCCGTATTCAACGATGATAAACAGATCGACATTGACGGAATCGGTCGCGGGGCGGATGCGAACGCCGCGTCCCAGGTTTTCGCGGCCCATCAGCTGAACCAGTCCATCGGTGGTGCGCTTGGCCGCCATGCCGACGATGCCGTAGCATTCGAGGGCGGAATAGCCCGCGACCTTCAGCAGCACGTCCTCATTGACCGTAACAGTACCCAGTTCCGTGGTGAATCTGCAGTCCATAACGCTACCTCCATATCGAGGATAATGCCCCATATATAACATAGTATACCTTACTCCGCGCCCCGATGCAAGCGCAATGAAGGAAAACAAGGATAAGAAATTGTGTTTGCGCCGATATTTTCCGATTAATTCAGCCCGGTTCGTCATAAATTTTTCAGATATTCCGATAAATTCACAGAAAATACTTGCAAACCGGAGCCAAATCTGATACAATATCTCTTGTTTTGATGTGAACGCCTAAAGGAGGTGTGAACGATGGGAAAGTTTTGTGAGGTTTGCCACAAGGGTGTTGTCTCCGGCAACAGCGTGAGCCATTCCAACCATAAAACTCGCCGTACCTGGGCGCCCAACACGCAGCGTGTCCGTGTGAACGTGAACGGAACGCCGACCCGCATGTACGTGTGCACCCGTTGTCTGCGCAGTGGTAAAGTGGAACGTGTCTGATGCTTTCGGGCAATGATCGACAGAAGTTGATCGACAGGGAGCGCGGCCGAAGAGCCGCGCTCCTTTTCTGTGATTTTATTATTCACTTAATGAATTTATTGCGCAACAGCCACGCGCTGTCCGGTTTATTCATATTCATTTCATGAAATAACTATATTAACCAAACATACCGGTCATGATGTATATTTAAACCGGATAGTTCGCATCCTTCCGTATAGTACAATCTATATGGTGGTGATGAATATGGATAAGCGGGCGTTCAGCCAGCGTCTGGCCGCGCTGAGAATTCAAAAAGGCATATCGGCGCGGGACATGAGTCTGTCGCTCGGGCAGAGCGCCGGCTATATCAACAACATCGAAAACGGCGTCAATTTCCCATCCATGTCCATGTTCTTTTTGATCTGTGATTTCCTGAACGTGTCCGAGCGGGACTTTTTCGACGCGGATCTCCCAAGCCCGTCAAAGGCGCGGGAGCTTTCCGAAGCGTGCCGCGGCCTGAGCGACGATCAGCTGCAGAATCTCATCGCGCTGATCAGGGACCTGAAGAAATAGGGCGGCCAGGCGCGCGGCGGCGCCTTTCCATTTTGGGAAGCGCCGGAGTGAAAAGCGAGGTGCGTATCCCATGGCGAAGAAGCCTCTGAATCAGGAGCTCCTGTTCTTCGGGCTGCGGCTCAGGGACGTCCGCATCCAGTTCGGCCTGACGCTGGAGCAGCTCGCCGGGATGCTTGAAATCGGCCCGGCGCACCTGAGCAACCTCGAATCCGGCCGCCGCGATCCCTCGTTCGACCTGCTGGTCGTCATCGGCAGACGCCTGAACGTGAGCCTCGACTACCTCGTCCTCGGCTGCCCCGACATCCGGCGCGCCTCCACGCTCATCCTGCGCTCGGACGAGGAGCTGCTGGCGGCCATGACGCCGCAGAAGGCGAAGCGCGGATAGCATTGTGTTCGTTTTTTCAGCGGCGTTCTCAACAGACGCGGGAGATTTTCTGCCGAACACCAGGTAAATTGATGCCGCGAACGCTTGTCATGCGGCGCGAAGCATTGTATAATAAGCTCATCACAATACGATACGGGAGGCACACGCATGGCAGACAAAAAGAGCGACAAGAATCCCGCGATGCAGCGGTTTGGCGACGAGCGCAAACGCGCCCTGGAAATGGCGCTGAGCAAAATAGAAAAGGACTTCGGCAAGGGTTCGGTCATGCGGCTGGGCGACGCGGCCGACAAGATGCAGGTTGAGGTCATTCCCACCGGCTGCCTGCATCTGGACTTCGCGCTGGGCGTGGGCGGTCTGCCCCGCGGCCGCATCATCGAGATCTACGGGCCCGAATCCTCCGGCAAGACCACGCTGGCGCTGCAGGCCGTGGCCGAGGCACAGAAGATGGGCGGCACCGCCGCCTTCATCGACGCCGAGCACGCGCTGGATCCCATCTACGCCCGGGCTCTGGGCGTGGACATCGACGAACTGTACGTCTCCCAGCCGGACAATGGCGAGCAGGCGCTGGACATCTGCGAGGCGCTGGTGCGCTCCGGCGCCATCGACATCGTGGTCATCGACTCCGTGGCGGCGCTGGTGCCCAAGCAGGAGATTGAGGGCGACATGGGCGAGAGCCACGTGGGTCTCCAGGCCCGCCTGATGAGCCAGGCCCTCAGAAAGCTGGCCGGCGTCATCTCCAAGACCAACGCCGTGGCCATCTTCATCAATCAGCTGCGCGAGAAGATGGGCGTGATCTACGGCAACCCCGAGGTCACCACCGGCGGCAAGGCGCTCAAGTTCTACGCCTCCGTGCGCATCGACATCCGCAAGGGCGAGCCCATCAAGAACGGCTCGGAAGTCATCGGCAACCGCGCCAAGATCAAGATCGTGAAGAACAAGGTGGCCCCGCCCTTCCGCGTGTGCGTGGTGGACATGCTCTACGGCGAAGGCATCTCCAAGGAAAGCGGCCTGGTGGATCTGGCCGTGGAGCGGGACCTGCTGCAGAAGAGCGGCTCCTGGTTCTCCTACAACGGCGAACGCATCGCCCAGGGCCGCGACAACGTGCGCGTGTACCTGCGCGAGCATCCTGAGATCCGCGACGAGATCGAGCAGCGCATCCGCGCGGATTTCAGCGCCGGCAACATCGCCGTGGACCTGGAGCAGAGCGACGGCGAGGAGGAAGACGAGGGCCTGGGCGCCGAGGAATG
>JAFZRB010000072.1 GCA_017620115.1 Clostridia bacterium
AATTCATATTCGCCCTTGTAGCCGTAAGCGCTCTGCACGATGCGCCAGTCGGTGGCGGTGTATTCGGTGCGGGCAGGATCGGCGGAGGGGTCGGTGGAGAGGAAGAAGATCACGGCGTCCAGCTCGTCCAGCGGGAAGCCCTCGCGGTACACAAGCGGCGTGTCGTCCAGGATCTTCATGGCGATGTAGAGGTTCTCCTCATCCCACATGGCGTAGACTTCCATGGAGCAGTCCGCTTCGCCGTCCCAATGCTCGATCTGGTCGATGATCTGGTTCAGGCTGTCGATCCTGAGGCACTTGTCGGTATCCCACTCGCTCAGGTCGCCGTCGATAACCACGTCTTTGGCCTTGGGAGCCTCCAGGTTCTTATCGCTGTAAGCCAGCGCAGAGGTCGCAAAGCTTACCAGGAACAAGAGGGTCAGCAAGAGGCACGTCACTTTCTTCATTGGATTTTCCTCCTTCGCTCGCGGGATGATTCGTTTCTCCCGCTTTTGTCACGGATATTGTAACAAGTCAAGCGCGTCTGCACGCGATAAGATTCAGAACCCCGCGTTGCAAAAAAACAGCATATGTCCAATGAGTGGGAATTTCCGGCACCCCCCGCCGGAATATCCGGCACAAAGCCGGATTTGACGGCCCGCCGCCTTTTCATCGCCGCCCTGTTTATGCTATAATATCATCCGTCGGCAAGGAGGTGCGGCTTTTGAAACTCAGCGTAAAAATGCCGGTGCTGTTTTCCATCGTGTTGGTGCTGGGGATGCTGATCCTCTCCTCCATCGCCATCCGATCCTCCGTTCAGGGCGCCAACGCGTTTACGCAGGCGCGTTTCCACAACATGAGCACCAGCATCCGGCGTGATCTGGAGCAGGATTTCGCCATGATGGAAATCACCCTGCAGGAGCTCACGGAGAACACCACGTTCATGGCCGCGCTCAACCAGATGGTGCGGGACGACAGCGCCGATCAGAAAATGGCGCTGGCCGCCGGAAAATCCGCCGTGAACCAGATGAATCAGTCCCCGTTGGTGGACGCCTTCTACCGGGTCACCTTCTATACCAGGGACGGCGTATTTCTGACCACCTTCGTGGATTCCCAGGATCGGGAGTCGACGCTGACGACCAATACGGACGAAGCGCGGGAGAAAATCGCCTCGCTGTCCTGGATGGACGACGCGGACGAGGAAAGAGGCGCGATCCTGCTCGCGCCGCACGAGGACATTCTTTCCGTCCTTTATCCCGTTCAGGTCTACGGCGTGGCGCAGCAGATACAGTACCATGGAAAGGTCATCGGCTATCTGGAGATCGCCAATCGCTATGAGGATCTGTCCCGCATCCTGGATTATGTGGACAATCCAGAGGTATGCGTCGAGGCGATATTCGACGACGGGGAACGGCTGTATGAGAGCCAGGAAGCCGCCTGGATCTGGCCCGACACCCTGAGCCAGGACGATTACGCCATCGTGGAAACGGCGGAAGGCGGCCTGTCCCGGTCAGTATATCATTCTCATTTGAGCAGTTTGGGCCTTCATTTGTATATCAGCCAGGACAGCGCCATAAACGAACGGAACAACGCGGGCCTGCGCACCACCATTTACCGCCAGGCATCCCTGATCATGCTGCCGGCGCTCATTCTGATCGTGCTGATGTCGCTGGGCCTGACCCGTTCCATCAACAGACTGTCCCGGAAGGTGAAACGCATCCCGGCGGACAGCATGCTGCGCCTGAACGAGGCTGAGACAGGCGGCCTGCTGGCGACGGTCACAAATCCCAGAGACCGGGAAGCCTATGAGCTGGAGCAATCCTTCAACCAGCTGATGCGCCGCCTGCAGGAGAGCGCCACCAACGAGATGTCCCTGCGCGAGGGCACGCTGCAGGCGCAGCTCAGCGCCCTGCAGACGCAGATCAACCCTCACTTCATCTACAATACGCTGAATATCATCAGCGCCAAATCCATGGAGAGCGGCAATTTCGACGTCATAGAGATCTGCGACCAGTTCGCCCAGATGCTGCGCTATTCCACGGACACCCGCTCCAAGACCGCCACCATGGCGGAAGAGATCGACAACGTCCGCAACTATCTGATGCTGGCCAAGGCGCGCTATGAGGACAACCTGGAATTCACCATCGACGTGCCGGAAAACCTGGGCCGGATCACCGTGCCCAAGCTGACGATCCAGCCCCTGGTGGAAAACGCCATGACCCATGGCTTCGACGGCAGGAACGTGCTGCGAAAGCTCCGGATCATCGGGCGGATCAGCGGCAAAACGCTCACTCTGGAGATCCGGGATAACGGCACGGGCTTCTCGGACGAGATGCTCATGAGCCTGCGCGCCCGCATCCGGGAAATCGACGAGGGCAAAGTGGGCATCGAATCCTCCGGCGGGCATATCGGGCTGATCAACACCTGCCTGCGCCTGCATTACTACAGCCAGGGCGCCATGCGCATCGCCATCCGCAACGAGGACGGCGCGGTGATCACCATCATAATGCCCTGTGGGGAAACGGAAAGCCCGGCCTGACCGGCCGGAAAAATGACGGGGAGTGATACCATGCCGTTTCGGAACACGCTCGCTGCGCTCCTGGCGCTTATGTGCCTCGCCCTTCCCTTCGCCGTGCGCGCGGAGGAGGACTTCGCCCCGTCTTCGGGCGAGCAGGCCCTCCCGATGCTCACGGAAGAGTCGTTTTCAGACGACGACCTTCCGGAGGAATACCTGCAGCCGTGCGGTCAGGCGGGCCGGGTGGAAAAGGCGCGGTATGTGACCTCCGATGAAGCCGAGGACGTGAAGTCCGCCATGGTCTACCTTCCCTTTGGCTACGATGATTCGGATGCGGTCTACGACGTGCTGTATATCCTCCACGCGGCCAGCGGGTCGCCCAAAAACTACCTGGATCGCGAGAGCGCGACGGCTTTCCAGTGCCTGCTGGATCACATGATCTCGGACGGGGCGATGGCGCCACTCATCGTCGTGGCCGCGACATACTACCCGGCGGAGGGCTTCACCCAGTTCCTTCCCCTGGAAAAGCAAGTGGAGACAGCGTCGCTCTTTCCCCGCGAGCTGGTGGAGGACGTGATCCCCGCCGTGGAGTCGAAATACAGGACATATGCCGCCTCGACGGATATCGAAGATATCCGCGCTTCCCGTGACCACCGCGCCGTGACCGGCTTCTCGCTGGGTGGAACGACGGCGTGGTATGTGTTCCTCCGGCAGATGCAGGCGTTCCGCTGGTTCCTGCCGGTCAGCGAGGCCTCCTGGGATGACGGTGAAGGCGGCACCTCCGGCATCTGGAACAGCGACGTGTCCGCGCAGGTGCTCTACGACGCGGTGCTGGCGCAGGGCTTTGGCAAGGACGATTTCCGGCTCTACGTGGCCACCGGCACGGAGGACGAGGCCTTCGAGGTTTCGACGAAGCAGATGATCTCCCTGCTGGAGTACGACGACATGTTCAAGCCCGGCGACAACACCAGCTGCTCCATGATGATCGGCGGCACGCATTCGCTGAGCGCGTACTATACGTATCTGTATCACATGCTGCCGTCGCTGTTTGTGCCATGAATTCCGTTTTTTCCTGCCGGTTGGACTGAATTTTCCATATTGCGCGCTTTTTTATGCTTTCTCCCTATGAAATGTGCGGGGATTCAACAGACAGACGCGCCAATCCGGGATTATCATTATAGTCCTAAGATGGGAATATTTCCAAGGAGGTATTGAACGATGAAGAAAAGAGTATTCGCGCTGCTGTGCGCGGTCGTCCTCATGCTGTCGTTTGAAACGGCGGCGTTCGCGGAGGTGGCGGATCGTCCCTCTTCGGAGCTTGTGCCGGGCGAGAGGTACGTGAGCGATCATTTGCCCAGCGCGTCCGCGCTGTACGTTTCAGGCCGGCAGGTCACCTTGGACGACGCTTATTTCTATGGCGCCGGTTACGCCAGCGACAAGGAAATCACCGCCCAGATCCCGAACCAGTACGGCATCTGCTCGGTCGTGCTCGCGGCGGGGCAGGAAACCGACGTGACCCTGAACAACCCCACCATCGTTTCCGACCCGGAAAGCTACGCCAACGGCGTCTTCTCCGCGGCGATGGCGAAGATCACGGTCAACGGCGGAACCATCGACACGGATAATTCCTCCGGCCACGGCGTGGACGCCACCTACATGGGCCGCGTGTATATCTACGACACCGTGATCCACACGCGGGGCGAAACCTCCGGCGCGCTGGCGACGGACTTTGGCGGAGGCTTTATCACCGGCGAACGCCTGGACTGCGCCACCGAGGGCGGCAGCTCTCCCGGTATCTTCTGCGCCGGTTCCACCATCATCATGCTGAAAGACTCCAGGCTGACGACCACGAAGGCGACCGGCGTCGTGGTGGCCCATGACCACGCGGCCGTGGTGCTGGCTGGCTGTGTGGTCGACGCCGAGGGAACGGCTGTCAGCGGCCTGCAGGCGCTGCCCAACGCGGCGTCCTCTGACGGCAGCGTTTTCTACGCCTTCGGCGGGAAGCTCCTGAGCCGGACCGGCGCCGTGGTAGGCGAATCCGGCGGGCGCACGGTGGTCAACCTGATCGGCGCAGAATGCGCCGCGGGCGGGGAAACCGCCATCTCCTGCCGGAGCGCCGGCATCCTGACCGTGAACCTGTGGGATACGGAGCTGACCGGAGCCATCGACTGCGCGGAAGGCTGCGCCATCGCCGTCAACATCTATGCCGGCGGCAGGCTGACAGGCGAAGTGACCGGCGAAGGCC
The DNA here is from genome assembly GCA_017620115.1 of Clostridia bacterium. GTDB lineage: Bacteria > Bacillota > Clostridia > Christensenellales > Aristaeellaceae > Firm-10. The sequence continues at coordinate 4,740 of JAFZRB010000072.1, forward strand.
AAGTGGAAATCAATGTGTTTGATAGCGGCGAATACGCCGGCGGCTTCGAGGCGGCGCAAGGCGCGGCGGGCGAAGCGGCCCCCGAGCTGGGCACATTCGACGACTACCTGATCAGCTGCTGGGCTTCCGGCTCCTCCACCTGGACGGATAGCAGGGCGCAGGATTTTGTGAACAACTATGAAGGCACGGTCCGCGAAAACTCCGCCGCGTCCATGGTGACTGATGGCGCGGCCGCAAAGCCCTACGACCCGGCGGTCTATAATCCTTCTGAAAACGGCGTGGATCTGAGCCTTTTGAATGTGGGCGGCGCGCACGGCTTCACCGTGGCGGAAATCTTCGGCGGCGACGGCAAGCCCCAGGGGATGCCTGGCGGCAGCAAGCCCGAAGGGAAGACCGACGCCAGTTCGCGGGCGACGGAAAAGCAGTCCGGCACAGGCGATTCCTCCGTGCTCGACACGATCCTGAACGTGGGCACGACCCAGGCGTTTGTGGACGAAGCCGTTCCCATCGACGACCTGAAGGCGATCCTGCAGGCCGGCCTGGCGGCCGCCAGCGCGATCAATCAGCAGCCCTGGTATTTCGTCGCCGTGACCAATCAGGAAGTGATGAATGAAATCGCCGGCTCCGGCATGAGCGCGGCGCCGTCCACGGTCGCGGCGGAGGGTGACGGATTCGGCCCCAGCGAGGGCGGCAGCGCCGACGGCGGGTTTGGCACCAGCGAGGGCGGCAGCGCCGACGGGTTCGGCCCCAGCGACGGAAACAGCGCTGATGGATTCGCCCCCAGCGACGGGAGCAGCTTCGGCCCCAGCGAGGGCGGCTCCGCGATGCCCGCGACCGCGAGCGGGGCAAAAGCGGGCGTTGGCGATTCGCCCGCGGCCATTATCATCTACCGGAACGACGGAACCAGCTCTCCCAACCCGGACTTTGACTGCGGGCTGGCCACCCAGAATATGGTCATCGCGGCCGCGTCCCTGGGCTACGGCGCAAAGATCGTTTCTTCTCCCACCATGACGCTGAACGGCGAAAAGCACGACGCGTTCTGCGAGCAGTTTGGCGTGGACAAATCCATGCAGGCTGTCGCCGTGCTGTTGATCGGGCGCGCCGATCTGGACGCCGTCACCAGCGCCACGACCCGCGAAACGCTTGAGGCGAAGACCAGCATCATCGAGTGATCCGCGGCCAGAAGGATACGCCCCCTCTCCATGCGGACACGGTCTCCCTGGAGAGGGGCCTTCGCGTATAAACACAAGGAGGAAAAGGAATGAAACCGTATTACAAAGTCACCAACTGCCTCGAGTATCTCGAACGCTCCGCGCGGCGCTTTCCGGACAAGACCGCCTTCGCGGACGAAAACGGAAAAGTGACTTTTTCTGAGCTGATGGAAGCGTCCATGAGGATCGGCAGCGCCCTGAAGCGATTTGACCTTCACAAGGATCCCGTCGTGATCCTGATGGACGCGCGCCACATCCCGAATCTCCTGGCAACCATGGGGATATTGTACGCCGGATGCTTCTACATTCCGCTGGATCCGGCCTCGCCCATCGAACGGCTGACGACCATCTTCGCCAGCCTGGAGCCGAAGCTCGTCATCTATGATGAAAAGGCCGAAAAAGCGAAAGATGCGCTGGAGGACAGGTATCGGTTCGCAGCGTTCGATTCGCTGACGGACGCTGAGATCGACATGGAGTATCTGGAGAAGGTCAGGCGGGAGAGCAGCTTCTTCGACCCGCTGTTCATCATGTATACCAGCGGCTCCACGGGCGTTCCGAAGGGCGTTATCCATACCCATGGCCACCTGATCGACTATTCGGAATTCACCTGCAGGCGATACCCGTTTGACGAGCACACGGTTTTCGGCAACCAGTCGCCGTTCTTCTACGCGAACTGCCTCTTGGACATCTATCCGCCGCTGGCCGTCGGCGCGACGGTTTACATCCTCTCGCCGCTGCTTC
>JAFZRB010000073.1 GCA_017620115.1 Clostridia bacterium
CGCCAGCTTGAGGAAGAGGAGCTCGCGAAGATCAAGGCCGCGGAAGAGAAAAAAGAAGAATAACGGCTTAAACAGCGTAAAGACCGATGCCGCATGGCGTCGGTCTTTTTTTGTCGTTATGAGCCGCCCGGCCGCGAATATGCGTTTGCGCGCCTTCCCGCAAGCATATTACCCCAGTTTCTCTTAATTATACTATATATGCGCCCAATCCGCAAGCAGACCGGGCGCAGTTTCAGCAAATTCAAAGAAAGAACGGATTTCCCGCCGCGCGGGCGCGCCGCGGCAAAAGAAAAACGCGCGCGGAGAACCGTCTGTTCACCTGCCGCGCGCGTTTTGCGCTCTCTCATCGATCCTGCCCGGCCCTCTCCCCGCGGATGATCCGCTGGATGCTCTTGGCCGTCAGGTAATAGCGCTCCGCCAGCGCTTCCAGCGGCGCGCCCCGCAGATAGTCTGCGAAGATGCGCTCGTTGCGCAGCTTCAGCTCGCCGCGCGTGGCCGTCGCTTCGCCCCAGCCGCGGCGGCGGCCGGCAAGGCGGGGGATGTAGATGCACTCGCCGTCGATGTATGCCTGCACCTCCCGAAGCAGCTCGGGAGGCAGTATATGCGCTGCCTGTTTATAGCTCATTGTGTCCTCCACGCATGTGATTTTGAGGTTGCCGGAACGCTCCGGCAGCCCGGCAAATTCAAAGCGCGGCAATGGCTATACGCAGCCGTTTATTCGCTGTTTAAGCCCGCTGCGACAGCCATGCTGCGCGTTTCTTCTCCGACAGGGCCAACTGATACAATCGTTTTATCATCGTCATTGTGAGTTCCTCCTTTCGTCGATTTGAGGTTCGGTTTATTATATCATATTCCGCGCGGCCCGGCAAGCGCACGTTTTTTTCATAATAGAGGGCGCGCCCGGCATGGACGCGGAATAAGCCGTCGGCGCGCAAAGAGTGTCACAGAATCGCCCAATTCTCGCGCTTCCTGGCTCGTCGAAAAGAAAAATCAACGTAAATACGAAATATTTCTTTCAAACAGCATTGAAATTATGACATTTTGAGGATATAATAAGAGTAGATAATTCTATGCCGCTTAGAGGAGGATGGCGCCGTGGCAAGAAAAATACTGATCGTGGACGACGAGCCACTGATTGTCAAGGGCCTGAAATACAGTCTGGAGCAGGAAGGCTATGAGACCGACTCCGCCGCCGACGGCGAGGAGGCGCTCGCCAAATTCGCGTCCGGACGCTTCGATCTTATCCTGCTGGACGTCATGCTGCCCAAGATGGACGGCATCGAGGTGTGCCAGCGCGTGCGCGAAAAATCCAATATTCCGATCATCATGCTCACCGCCAAGGGCGAGGATATGGACAAGATCCTCGGCTTCGAATACGGCGCGGACGACTATATGACCAAGCCGTTCAACATCCTGGAGGTCAAGGCGCGCATCAAATCCATCTTCCGCCGCGCCGGCGCTCAGCAGCAGGAAGCCGCCTCGCAGGTGATGGTGGTGCGCAACATGACCATCAACCTCAACAACCGCTCCGTGACCATCGACAACCGCGAGGTCAACCTCACGGCGAAGGAATTCGACCTCCTGCAGCTGTTCGTTTCCAACCGCGGCAAGGTGTTCAGCCGCGAGACGCTGCTGGAGACCATCTGGAAGTACGACTATCTGGGCGATCTGCGCACGGTGGACGTGCATATCCGCCGCCTGCGCGAGAAAATCGAACACAATCCCGCCCAGCCTGAGTTTATTCTCACTAAGTGGGGAGTGGGCTACTATTTCACCGACAAGGATTAAGCGGGCCTTCCATTCCATCCGCTGGAAATTCGTACTCGCCTATCTGCTGATCATGTGCGTCTCGTTCTATATCGTCAGCGCGACGCTCATCCGGCTGGTAGGCGAATATCTGTTTAACCAGAAAGCGGACGACGAGCTCTCGGCCGCCGTGGCGCTGTCCGCCGCCGCCGAAGCGCCGCTCTGCGATCGCGACGCGGACGCGCTGTGGGCGCTCGCGCGGGATCACGCCGGCGAATCGGGCCGGGTGCTCGTGCTCGATCTCTACGGAACGGTGCAGGCCGATTCTCTCTCTCAGCTCAACGGCACGCGCTTCAGCAGGCGCGAGGCCGCCTCCGTGCTCAACGGCCACGGCGCGGACTATGGCTATTACTTCTCCGGCGATCGCGGGGCCATCCTGCTCTCGCGCGCGCTGGCGGGCAGCATGGTCTGCGTGTACGCCGCGCCCATCGGCGCGGAGACGCTGCGCGGCGTGCTGGTGTATATCACCATGTCGCAGTCCGCCTACCGCTCGCTCATGAACATCCAGACGCAGATGCTCACCTGGCTCGTGCTGGTGACCATCGCGGTCATGCTCGTGAGCCTGTTCGTATCGCGCTTCTTCACGCGGCCCATCTCCGAGCTGAACGAGGGCATCGTCGAGATGACGCGCGGCGATTTCAGCAACCGCGTGCGCGTGCGCGGCAAGAACGAGTTCGCGCAGCTGGCCGTGGCGTTCAACATGATGTGCGACCGCATCGAAAGCCTCGACAAGGCGCGCAACCAGTTCGTCTCCAACGCCTCCCACGAGCTCAAGACGCCGCTGAGCACCATGAAGATCCTCATCGAAACGCTGATGTATCAGGATCCCATGGATCCCGGCATGACGCGCGAATTCCTCACCGACATCAACAAGGAGATCGACCGGCTGAGCTCCGTCATCAGCGACCTGCTGACGCTGGTCAGCATCGACGGCGGCGAAAAGCCGATGGACGCCAAGCCCATCGCCGTAGCCGACCTGCTGAGCGAAAACATGCGCCGCCTGCAGCCGCTGGCGCGCGAGCGCGGCATCGAGATGACGCTGGCCGTGCGCGAGCAGGCCACCGTCACCGGCGACGCCAGCCGGCTCACGCAGGTGTTCTACAACCTGATGGACAACGCCATCAAGTACACCGGACGCGGCGGCACCGTGCGCGTCGAGCTGAGCCGCAGGGAAAAGCGGGCCATCGTGAAGGTCATCGACACGGGCATCGGCATCCCCAAGGAGGATCAGCAGCACGTGTTCGACCGCTTCTACCGCGTCGACAAAGCCCGCTCCCGCGATACCGGCGGCACCGGCCTGGGCCTGTCCATCGTCAAGCAGATCGTGCTGATGCACGGCGGCCGCATCGAGGTCGCCAGCGAAGAAAACAAGGGCAGCACCTTCACCGTCGACCTGCCCGAAACCGCCGAAAAATAAGATTCACCGTCAATTTCTAATTGCTAATTGCTGATTGCAACAAGGGGGTGTTCTCATGAAGCGCGCCGCGATCATCGCCGCGGTATTGTGCCTGCTGCTCTCGGGATGCGTGCCTCTCACCTCCGAGCTGCACCCCCTCGACAGCCAGTACGAGATGCCCCTGCCCAACGAAGAGCCCGCCGAGCCCGCAATCGGCGACGCCGTCGCCGGCCGCACGGTCGAGGCGACGCTGTATTTCCCCTCCGCGGACAGCCAGGGCCTCGTGCCCGCGCAGGCGTCCGTGTTCGTGGCCGGAGGCGACACGCTGCCGCGCCGCCTCGCCGAGGCGCTGCTCGAGACAGATCCGCCGAAAGGCGCGCAGCCCGTCGCGCCGGAGGGCACGAGCGTGCTGAGCGTGCTCTGCTCCGGCGGAGCCGCCGTGGTCAACCTGTCCATCGACGCGCGCGGCGAACAGGCCGGCAAGGCGCTGCTGCTCATGCGCGCGGCCATCGTGCGCACGCTGTGCGGCGCGAGCGGCGTCAGCGCGGTCGACGTGCTCGCCGCGGGCCGGGCCGAATGGCCCTTCGAGCTGCCCAGCGGCGCGGGCATGGCCGGTCAGGGCTCCGTGTCCGCCCAGTGGGCGCAGGCGCAGGCCGAGGACGGACAGGCCAAGGACGGCGAAACCGCCGTGGAGCGCGCGGCCGTCCTGTATTATCCCTCGCGCGACGGCCGGCACATCATTCCCCAGCTGCAGTCGCTGACGATCACGGGCGGCGACGCCATAACGCCGGCGCTGGACGCGCTCACCGCCGGCGAAGGAATCAACGCGGCGCTCATGCCCGCCCTGCCCGACGCCGACAACCCGCTCGTGACGAGCGCGGATATCGTGACGCTGGCCAGCGGCCTGCGCGTCGTCCGGCTGACGTTCGACGGCAACCTCGCGGCCATCCTCGAGCGGGCGCGCCTCAGCGCGTGGCAGACCTACGCCGCCATCACCTGCACGCTCACCGAGTTCATCCCCGGCCTGGACGGCGTTCAGATTTACGTGGGCGACGGCCAGCTGACGCGCCTGGACACCCCCAGGGGCGAGATCGCCCTCACCGGCGGCGTGATGACGCGCGAGATGTTCGAGCGCATGATCGGGGTGTTTTCGACCATCTACATGACCGCATCGGACGGCTCGCTGAAGCCGCTCGGCCGCGCCATGGCGCCGGAAGACGTCGTTTCGCCCCGCATGCTGATCGCGCCGCTGTTCGGCGAGCCGGCGGCCTGGGAGGAAAACACGGCGCGCGTCATCCCGGACGGGCTGTCCGTGGACGACCTGCTGGGCGTGCGCCTGGAGGACGGCGAGGCCACGCTGAACTTCTCCGCCGCCTTCTACGCCGGCTGCCAGCGCCTGACGCCGCAGCAGGAGCGCAACCTCATCTACGCGCTGGTCAACACCCTGACCGAACGGGACGACGTGAAGAGCGTGCGCTTCCAGATCGAGGGCGAAACCGTGTCCGCCCTGGCGCACGACATCAATCTGCTCGGGCCGCTGATGCGGAATCCCGGCCTGATCCGGGAATGAGGCCCGCGCGGCCGGGGCGGGGAAGCCGGGCGGTCTCCCGCAGGGCCGCCAATTTCGCTCTTTTTATTCGGCGACAAATGTGATATGATAGGAGTGTTCCCTCCGATCCCTCGCGAAAAGAGGTTAAACCGTCATGAAAACCCATTCTCCCGGAAAAGTCATCGGCGCGTGCGTCGTCGCCCTGATCGCCGGGCTGCTGCAGCCCTTTGGGCTGGCGTTTTCCGTGCTGTGCGTGTTCGGAACCATCCTCACGCCGGTGTTCTTCGCCTGGGCGGGCCCCGCGCCCGCGCTGGCGTATCTGGGGGCGTCGCTGTGCTCCCTCGCGACGATGTGGGGCATGGCCATGGCCGCCGCGGGGCTGCTGCTGTTCGCGCTCCCGGCCGGGGCCGTCATCGCGCTGATGATCCGGCGCGCGCCGTATTTCGCGCGGCTCAGGGCCGCCGTGGGCGCGCAGCTTGCCTCCCTCCTGGCGCTGGTGCTCATCCTCTACGCCGGCCTGGGGCGCAGCCTCGTGGACGTGCTCATGGAGGCCATGACGGCCTGGGCGGACGAGCTGCCCGCGCCGCTGGTCACCATCATGCTCCAGCAGTTCGCGCTCACGGGCGCGCTGGACGCCGAGTCCGGGAGCGTCGTGCTCTCCGGCGCGCTGACGGCCGAGCAGAGCCTCGCGGCGCTGCATGAGATACTCGTGCAGACCGGCGAGGCGCTCCGTCTGACGCTGCCGGCCATGCTGGTGTCATCCGGCATAATCACCGGCATCCTGGCCACGGCGCTGCCGGGCAAAATCTGCGCGCGCCGCGGCGACGATCCCGAATACGTGCCGGTGAGCGGATGGCATGTGCCCGTGCGGCTCACGCTCGGCGCGCTCGTGGCGCTGGTCACGGCGTACGCGCTGAACTGGGCGCAGGTAAACGGCGCGGAATCGGTGCTGATCGCCGTGCTCAGGGGCGTGCAAGTAATCTATATGGTCGCCGGCGTGGCCGCGCTCAGCCGCCGGTTTAAGGAAATGGGCCGCTCGACGGGTTTCCGCGTCGTCATGATCGGCCTGCCGCTGCTGTTTGTGCCGACGCTGGTCATGGTCATCGGCGTGTGCTCCGCCCTGTTCGGGCGGCAGGGCCACATTTCGGGCTATATTCGGAAAAAAGCGGGAGAAAGAGACAAGGAGGATGACGATTTATGAAGGTTATACTGCTGAAGGATATCCAGGGCACCGGCAAAAAGGATCAAATCGTCGAAGTGAGCGACGGCTTCGGCCGCAATTATCTGCTGCCGCGCAAAATGGCCGTCGAGGCCACGGCGGAGGCCGTTCATTCCATCGAAAGCGCGAAGCAGGCCGAGAAGCACCGCGCCGACGTGAAGCGCGACGAGGCCGAGCGGCTCTCCCGCGAACTGAAGGGCAAGGTCGTGATCGTGAAGGTGCGCGCCGGCGAGGGCGGGCGGCTGTACGGCTCCATCACCGGCCAGGAGATCGCCGACGCGCTGAAGGCGCAGCACGGCGTGGAGATCGACAAGCGCAAGGTCGAGCTCACCGAGCCCGTGCGCACCGTGGGCCAGACCACCATCGTGCTGAAGCTGAGCGCCGGCGTCTCCACGCGCATGATCATGAACGTGGTGACGGCGGAAAAGTAAGGGAGAGCGAAGCGTTGGAAAATTGGGGTTTGTTGAAGCGATAAAACCTTGCCTTCCCCTTCGAGGGGAAGGTGCCTCGTGAGAGGCGGATGAGGTGTTAGCCCGGCTCTTTGCTTTCTATCGCAATAGGATGCTGGTCGCGGCGATAACACCTCATCAGTCGCCTGCGGCGACAGCTTCCCCTCCAGGGGAAGCCCCTTTGAGCCCTGCAAACTCCAATTTGCATATCAGATCGAAAGGACGATTAAGGCATGGAACAGACTCTTCCGGGCGGCCGCGTGCCGCCGCATCATCTGGAAGCCGAGCGGTCGGTGCTGGGCGCCATGCTGCAATCGTCCGAGGCGGTCATGCTGGCGCAGGAATCCCTCGTGCCGGACGACTTCTACGACCCGGCGCACCGCGAAATCTTCGACGCGATGATGAACCTCGCCGGGCACGCGCGGCCGGTCGATCTGGTGACGCTGGACGAGGAGCTCTCCCGCCGCGGGAGCCTGGAGGGCGTGGGCGGGCTGGACTACCTCATTTCGCTGAGCCAGTTCGTGCCCACCACGGCCAACGCGGGGGCGTATATCCGCATCATCGACGAAAAATCCACCCTGCGCCGGCTCATCACCGCCTCGCAGGAGATCGCCCAGGCCAGCTACGCCGACGAGGAGGAAACATCCGACATACTGGCCGCGGCCGAAAAGAGAATATACGACATCACCATGCGCAAGGGCGGCGAGATGCTGCAGCCCGTGCAGTCGGTGCTTTTGAGCACCTACGAGCGCATCGAGACGCTGGAGAAAAACCGCGGCAAGATCGAGGGCGTGCCCACCGGCTACGCCGACCTCGACCGCCTGCTCACCGGCCTGCATCCGGGCGAGTTCGTGCTGATCGCCGCGCGCCCCTCCATGGGCAAGACCAGCATCGGGCTGAACATCGTGGACAACGCCGCCATCCGCTACGGCAAGAAATGCGCGGTGTTCTCGCTGGAAATGCCCGCCGAGCAGCTGGTGATGCGCATGCTGTGCGCTGAGGCCAACGTGGACATGCAGGCCGTGCGCCGGGGCACCCTCACCATGGACGACTGGGAAAAACTCACCGACGCCATGGTGCCCATCGCGCGCTCGCAGATCTACATCGACGCCACCAGCGGCATCACCGTGCCAGAGGTGCGCTCGAAGGCGCGCCGCCTGCAGATGGAGCACGGCCTCGACCTCATCCTCATCGACTACCTGAGCCTGATGACCGCCACCGGCCGCAACAGCAGCCGCCAGGAGGAAGTGAGCTCGATCTCCCGCGCGCTGAAGGGGCTGGCGCAGGAGCTGAAGGTGCCCGTGCTGGTGCTGCAGCAGCTTTCCCGCGCGAACGCCGCGCGCAGCGACCACAAGCCCATCCTCTCCGACATCCGCGAATCGGGCGCCATCGAGCAGGACGCCGACGTGGTCATGTTCCTGCACCGCGAGGCGTACTACAACCCCGAGACGGACAAGAAGAACATCGCCGAGCTGATCGTCGCCAAGCAGAGGAACGGCCCGCTGGGCACCGTTGAGCTGGGCTGGCAGGCGGAATACACGAAATTTGTGAATCTGGTCGGCGGGGCGCAGCCGCCCATCTGACCGCTGGAGGAATACCATGGAGGCAAGCAAGCTTCCCTGCGCCATCGAGGCCATATTGTTCGTGGCGGGCGAGCCGGTGAACGTGGGCGACCTGGCGCACGCGCTGGACATGACCGTGTCCGAGCTGAACCCGGTGCTCGACGCGCTGCGCGAGGAATACGACCGCGGCGCGCGGGGCCTGAAGCTGAACCGCTTCGGCATGAGCGTGCAGCTGGCCACCCGGCCGGACTACGCGCCTCAGATCGAGCGGCTGCTGCAGCCGGTGCAGAAGCAGTCGCTCTCGCAGGCGGCCATGGAGACGCTGTCCATCATCGCCTACCGCCAGCCGGTCACCAAGGCGGAGATCGAGGCGGTGCGCGGCGTGAAGTGCGATTATTCCGTCGCCTCGCTGATGAACAAGGGCCTGATCGAGGAAGTGGGCCGCCGCGAGTCGCTGGGCCGCCCCATCCTGTACGGCACCACCGAGCAGTTTCTGAGCCATTTCGGCATCGAGACGCTGGACGATCTGCCGGTGCTGGATCTGCCGAAGGAGGAAGAGGCGGGGGAGCAGGAGGTTTAACGCCAATTAGTCCCCACCGCTTGACAGAGGTGGTCATAATCGGTTATAATATGACTACCGCGGGCAGAAAGGGCAGTGATTATGATGCAGACGCTTTCCATAAGGCCATCCAAGGATCTTCGGACTCATTACGCGCAGATTTCCGCCGAGGCGAAGCAGAATCCCGTCGCCATAACGGTCAACGGAAGAGAGGACACGGTTATCCTCGAACACAGCCAGTACATGGAGCAGCAGCGGCGCATTGAAGCGCTGGAGAGCCGTCTTGCCGTTTACGCGCACCTAGCGCAGGCGGCCGATGATGTCAGGCTGGGGCGCGTGCAGCCCGCTCAGGAGGCGTTTGCCGATATTCTGAACGAACTGAGGGGCGGCGCCAAATGAAAAAATGGCAGGTGGTCATGACGGATACCGCCAAGAGCGATCTGCGGGAGATTGCCCTTGGCATTTATGAAGTATCCGGAGACCTGGACACCGCCGTTCATTTTGTCATGGAACTGGAAGAACAATGCGACGTGCTGAACACGCTGCCGGAAACCGGGGCGATTCCTAAGGACTATGTGCTGAAGGCGCTTGGCTATCGTTATCTGGTCTATAAACACTATCTCGTATTCTATATCACA
>JAFZRB010000011.1 GCA_017620115.1 Clostridia bacterium
CGCCCGCTTCGCGAATCTGCTGATCGACTTCCTTGCGCGCCTTCTCGACCATTTCCTCGATGCGCGCCGGATGGATGCGGCCGTCCATGATGAGCTTCTCCAGCGCGATGCGCGCCACCTCGCGGCGCACCGGGTCGAAGCCGGAGATGATGACCGCCTCGGGCGTGTCGTCGATGATGAGGTCGACGCCCGTGGCCGTCTCCAGGGCGCGGATGTTGCGGCCCTCGCGGCCGATGATGCGGCCCTTCATGTCGTCGTTGGGGAGCGCCACGACCGACACCGTGGTTTCGGCCACCTGGTCGGCGGCGCATTTCTGGATGGCGAGGGAGATGATGTTGCGGGCCTTCTTGTCGGCCTCCTCGCGGGCGCGGCCCTCGATGTCGCGCACCAGAACGGCGGCGTCGTGGTAGGCGTCCTTCTGGATGCGGGCGATCAGGATGTCCTTCGCTTCCTCCATGGTCATGTTGGATATGCGCTCGAGTTCGGACTGCTGCTGGTCGTGCAGCTTGCGCGCTTCCGCTTCAACGCGCTCGGCTTCCTTGTATTTCTCGTTCAGGCTTTCCTCGCGGGCCTCCAGGTTGTCCAGCTTCTTGTCGAGCGTTTCCTCGCGCTGGCTGAGGCGGCGTTCCTGCTTGGTGACTTCGCTGCGCCTGTCGCGAACTTCTTTGTCGAGCTCGCTCCGCAGGCGGATGACTTCTTCCTTGGCCTCCAGGATCGCTTCCTTCTTCTTCTCCTCGGCCTTATGCGTGGCCTCGGCCAGAAGGTTGTTGGCGTATTCCTCGGTGCGGCCGATTTTCTTTTCAGTGACGTTCTGGCGATAGAGGAAGCCGACCGCCACGCCGGCCGCCAGCGCCACGATGATCAGAATAACTGCAAGTGTGGGACTCAATGACCTGTTCTCCTCCTTCCTCTCTGTTGATTATCAGTCTAAACCGGGCCTGGTCGCCCGATTAAAAGCTAACAAACTTATTTTAGACGGGTTGGGCAGGCGTGTCAAGCACATATCGTTAAACTTCACCACATATTTCACACTTTTTTTCAACGAATTATCACATGTGTCACGCGCGCGAGCAGTCGGCCCTGAACAGCCGACGCAGGGCTCTTGATATTGTGCGGGGGTTTATGTATAATAGATGCCGTCGGAAGCGCGGCAGCGCTATGACGGAAACGGCGGTGAAGGAACAAATGGATTACAACAGACAGCTCGAAGGAAAACGGGCTCTGATCAGCACGGGCGGGCGCGGCATCGGGAAGGCCATCGCGCTGCTGTTCGCCAGGCAGGGCGCGACGGTCTACGTCGGGAGCCGGAACCGGGAAGCGCTGAAGGCGGCGATGGAGGAAATCAGGGCCGTCTCCCCGCTCTCGCGCGGCTACGCGCTCGATCTGTCCAGGGCCGACGAGACGGAGCGGGTGTGCGACGAGATCCTGCGGGACGCGGGCGGCATCGACGTGCTGGTCAATACGGTCGGCGTCAACCACAAGGGCGCGGCGCACGAGTGGACCGACGAGGTCATGGCGAGGCTGTGGGAGACCAACTTCGCGAGCGGCATGCGGCTGGCGCGCAAGGTCCTGCCCGGCATGATCGAGCGCGGGCGGGGCAGCATCGTCAACATATCGTCCATCCACAGCGAATTCACCATGCCGGGCTACACCATGTACGCGGCCACGAAAGGCGCGCTGAACGCCGCCGCGCGCGTCATGGCGCTGGATTACGCGGATCGCGGCATCCGGGTGAACACGATCTGCCCCGGCCTGATCATGAGCGACGTGATGATGGACGAGGTGGCGAGTTATCCCGAAGGCCCGGAAAGGGACGCTTTCCTGAAGCTGCTGGACGGCATGCAGCCCCTGCCGCCCGGGCAGATGGAGGATATCGCGAACGCCGCGCTCTTTCTGGCGGGGGATATGTCGAAGTACGTCACCGGCCAGACGATCTTCGTGGACGGCGGCGCGAGCGTCAAGGCGCATCCCTGACCGGGCGGCGGCGCGGAACAGCGGACAAACGGAGGAAACGCGGTTATGAACATCTTCGACGAGCTGGGCGTTCGCCCATACATCAACGCGCACGATACCTACACGGTCTACGGCGGGAGCCGCATGCCGCCGCAGGCGCTGGAGGCCATGCGGCAGATCTCGGCGCATTTCGTGGATTTCGACGAGCTGCAGCAAAAGGCGGGCGAAAGCATCGCCGCGCTCACGCGCAACGAGGCGGCCTTCGTGACGAACGGCGCGTCCGGCGCGATCCTGCTGGCGACGGCGGTCTGCCTCGCGCGGGGGGACGCCTGGCGCTATTCGCGCCTGCCCGAAACGGATTCGCGAAACGAGGTCGTCGTGCTCTGCTGTCAGCACAACGCCTACGACAAGGCCATCGAAGCGGCCGGCGCGAAGACCGTCATGATCGGCGACGCGGACGAGACGACGCCGGAGGAGCTGGCCGGCTCGATCAGCGAGAACACGGCGGCCGTGTTCTATTTCCCCAATATCCGCTATGAATTCGCCTCGCTCCCGCTGGAGACCGTGATCGCCGTCGCCCATGAAAAGGGCGTGCCCGTGGTCGTCGACGCGGCGGCGCAGCTGCCGCCGGTCGAAAACCTGTGGAAGTTTACCGGCATGGGCGCGGATCTGGCGATTTTCAGCGGCGGGAAGACGCTGTGCGGCCCGCAGGACAGCGGGCTGATACTTGGCCGCGCCGACCTCATCCGCGACTGCCGGCGCTTCGGCGCGCCCGCCCACGGGATCTGCCGCTCCTCAAAGACATCCCGAGAGGCTGTCGCCGGGCTGTGGGCCGCGGTGAAGCTGTACGTGGAAAAGGATCACGCGGCCGAGGCGCGGGCGCTGCGCGCCATGGCGGACGCGATGGCGGAAAAACTCGCGGCCGCCGGACTCCACGCGCGCATCGTGCCCTACGGGCCCGTGGGGCAGAGCTATCCGAGGGTGTTCGTCGACCTGCCCGAAGCGGCGAAGGCGGCGTCCGTGCGGGAGCGGATGCGCGAAGGCGGAATCTATATCGGCGCTGAGGCGCGGGAAAACGCGGTTTACCTCAGCCCGCTGAACCTGACGGAGGACGAAGCGGAGACCGTTCTGGATCAACTGATAAAGC
>JAFZRB010000074.1 GCA_017620115.1 Clostridia bacterium
CGCAGATCGGGAAAGCGTCGACATCGCCGAAAGACTTGAACAGCGCGCACTTTCCCTCCATAACCGGCATACCGGCCTCGGGGCCGATATCGCCCAGGCCCAGCACGGCCGTGCCGTCGGTGATGACCGCAACCAGATTGTGTCGCCTGGTCAGTTCGAACGATTTGTCGTAGTCCTTCTGGATCTCCAGGCAGGGCTGGGCGACGCCGGGGGTATAGGCGAGGGAAAGGTCGTCCTTGGTGTCGGTCTTGACCGTCGAAACGACCTCGATCTTGCCCTTCCACTCCTTGTGCAGGCGCAGTGATTCTTCCGCGTAATTCAACTTGAGACACCTCCTGTTTCATATTATCCTATTATTAATTGTACCTGTTTCAGGGGAAAAAAGCAATAGTCTTTCGTAAAATAATTAACACGAATCAGCAGAAATCGCCATATTCCCCATGCGCGGGCCGGTGGATTTTTCAGCGTTCCCGTTCACCCTTGTATTTTGCGCGCGGATATGATAATATAAAGTCGACGCGAGTTTTTGACACATCTCGAAGGACGTGATGCGCGGCATGATCCTGTCGGTGGTTATTCCCTGCTACAACATGGCGACGTATCTCGACAAATGCCTTTCGAGCCTGTGCGATCCTTGTCTGGAAGGCCGGCTGGAGGCGCTCATCGTCAACGACGGCTCGACCGATGAATCGCGAAGCATCGCGCTGGGCTATACGGCCCGCATGCCGGGTCTGTTCCGGCTGATCGACAAGGAAAACGGCGGGCATGGCTCCGCGGTCAACGCCGGCATCGACGCGGCGCGCGGAAAATACCTGCGCATCGTGGACGCGGACGACTGGGTGACCGGCCTGCCGCCTCTGCTGGACGCGCTCGAGGACGCCGACGCCGATCTGGTGATCGACCAGAAATTCGAGGTCGAAAAGGAAACCGGCCGGGAAACCTTCTTTGCCCTGCCGGAATCAGTGCCCTTCGGCGTGACGCTCCCCTTTTCCGATTGGTGCGGCGACACCATGACCGAATACTACATGCTGCACACCATGAACGTGCGGCTGGATTTTTTAAAAAAGCTGAACGTGCGGCTTCTTGAGCACACGTTCTATGTCGATTTTGAATATGTGCTCAAGACCACGAGCCGCGCCCGCACCGTCCGGTTTGTCAATCTGGGCGTGTATCACTATCTGGTAGGCAACCGCGAACAGTCGGTTGCCCCGGCCAATTATGTGAAACGGGCCGACCAGCATCGCCGCGTGACAGAGGAATGCCTTCGTTTCCGCCAAACAGCGGATACGCAGATGCGCCGCTACGCGCGCCGCAGGTGCCAGCTGCTCGTCCACACGCACCTCAACATCCTGCTCATCTACGACCGGGATCGCTCGCATGGCCGCAGGGCCGCGCGCGACTTCATGCGATGGCTGAAGGCGCATGACAGCGAGATCTGGGCGCTCGTGCGCCGGCGCTACGCGCTCGCGCTGGCGCTGCATTGTCTGGGCTTTACCGATGAAACGCTTGCCTGGCTGAAACGCCTCACGGAAAGGAAGCGAGCACGCGTATGACACGCGAAAACAAGCGCAGCCTCTTTCTGATGCTGATGAAGATAGATCTTTTCCTGCTGCTGGCCCTGAGTTTTTTCCTGATCATGGGCCTCAATACGCCATACCTGCTGAATATCTCCCGAACGGCCGCCATCGTGGCTTTTGGCTTTACCGTGCTGTTCCTGCTGTTCATGAACATCTATCAGGGCTTCGATATGCAGCACGAACAGAGCCGCCATATCATCTTTTCAACGATCATATCCGTTCTGTTCACCGACGCGGGCGCGTTCTTTGAATTGATGATCATGAACTTCAACGAGAACAATCGCTCCACGCTCCTGCCGGAATGGGCCGATATCGGCTGTCTGGCGCTGTGCCTGCTTCTGCAGATCCTTTGGATCATCTTCTACACGCGCGCCTCGAAGTTCATCTACTATCGCATGACGCCGCCGCGGCGCTGCTGCGTAATCACATCTGGCGAAGCGAACCTGGAGCAGCTGAGCGAGCGGCTCGCGCTTTACCGGAAGCGCTACATGATCGAGGAAACGCTGAGCTGCGACGCGCCCGACCTGTTCGACCGCATTAAACAGTTCGACCAGGTGTTCCTCTACGGCTTGCCCGGCGATCAGCGTACCCGGCTGCTGCGCTACTGCTACGGCATCCGCAAGCCGGTTCAGTACGATATGGAGCTCATCGACGTGATCAGTCAGAGCGGCGCGTCGGAGATTCTGGACGACGTGCCCTTCATCTCCATCGACCTGGGACTCACGCTCGAGCAGCGCGTCGCCAAGCGCGCGCTGGACATCCTCTTCTCGGCGGTGGCGCTTATCGTGCTCTGGCCCGTCATGCTGGGCTGCGTCGTCGCCATCCGGCTGGAGGACGGCGGCCCCGCGCTGTTTCGCCAGGAGCGCGCCACGCTGAACGGCCGCGTGTTCAGGATCCACAAATTCCGCACCATGAGCGTCGGCGCGGACAGCGAAACCTCTGTCTACGACGACGACAGCCGCATCACGCGCGTAGGCCGCGTGCTGCGCCGCTGGCGCCTGGACGAGATCCCGCAGGTGATCGACATCCTCAGGGGCGACATGAGCGTCGTCGGGCCCCGGCCGGAGATGCTCTCCAATGTGCGCGAATACACCAACGTCATGCCGGAGTTTTCCTATCGCCTGCGCGTGAAGGCCGGTCTGACCGGATACGCCCAGATCGCCGGGAAATACAATACGTCCCCGAAGGACAAAATGATGATGGATCTGATGTATATCGATCATTACAGCCTGCTCAACGACATCAAGCTCATTCTGCGCACGGTCACGGTGTTCTACAAGCCCGACAGCACGGCCGCGTTCGAGCGCGCGCCCGGCGACGGCGAAAACGCCGGCAAGTGACGGGTTTTCACTCCCCGGCGTCCTTCTTCCGTCTCCCTCCCTATTGGCGCGCAGGCGCGCGGAAATACAAAAAAACGCCAGATGGATTGTTAATTATCGACATTTTGCTTGACTTTTTATCGCCATCGCTGTATTATAAATAGCGTGCTTTGGAAAAGCGCATGAATGCGCTGATGTAGCTCAGTCGGTAGAGCGCATCCTTGGTAAGGATGAGGTCACCAGTTCGAATCTGGTCATCAGCTCCATTTTTTCGTTTATCCGGGCATGCTGATGTAGCTCAGTCGGTAGAGCGCATCCTTGGTAAGGATGAGGTCACCAGTTCGAATCTGGTCATCAGCTCCATGAGAAGCGGACGCTGTAAAGCATTACGGCGTCCGCTTTTTTCGTTCAACCGATACGAGCCACGGACCGGGCGAAAAACCGCCTCCGTAAATCGCAATTCGGATTCCGCCATGATTGCTTTTTCCCTCACCGCGTGCTATGATAATCGCAGCCCGACAAAACGGCGAATGGATGAATCTGCGCCTCCGGCGTAGAACAAGAAAACGCCGGAGATCGGCTCCGCACTGCTGAATTATCAATAAAGGAGTGTCGTTCCATGCTGCCCTATCCCGACACACAGCCCTGGCCCAGGCCGCCGGCCATCCGCAAGCTCGGCACCATCCGCTGCGACATGGTTGAGACGACGCCGATCGTCTTCCGCGACGAGCTGTACCGCTTTGAATACGTCCGGCCTGAAGAACAGAATCCGTCCAACACGACCGGCTCGTCCTACTTCCACTTCGTCCACGTGCGCACGAATCACACTTCCGTCCCCTTCGCGCGGAACCATCACCTGGGCAGCGCGTTCACCGATGGCGGCGTCATGTACGTCTCCGGCCTGCGCGACGCGTGGGGATCCGACACGGTGGACTTCTTCCGCAGCGACGACCTCGTTCACTGGGAGCGGTACGCCGAGCTGCGCGTCCCCGGCTGGAAGATCTACAACACAAACATGTGCCGCATGGGCGGCGAGTATATCCTGCTCATGGAGATGAACGATCCCTCAGACCGGAAATGCGTTCCCTTCACCTTCCGCTTCGCTCGCTCGAAGGATATGGCGGGCTGGGAAGTGCTGCCGGAGGATCGCGTCTTCCAGCCGGACCGCTACGCCGGAGGCCCGGCCATCTACACCCTGCCGGACGATCCGCATTTTTACGTGCTGTACCTTGAGGCCATACCCTGCGGGCGCTATGTCAACGGCATCGCCCGAAGCGAGGATCTGATCCGTTGGGAATACAGCCCCATCAATCCGGTGCTCATGTATGAGCCGGAAAAGGACAAGCAGATCGCTTCGCCCTTCCTTACGCCCGCCGAGCGCGAACGCATCGCCGCCGCGCTGGATGTCAACAACTCCGACATGGAGATGTGCGAGTATCTGGGTCGAACCATCATCTACTATAGCTGGGGCAATCAGCATGGCAACGAATTTCTGGCCGAAGCCTGTTACGAAGGCTCGATGGCCGAGCTGCTGCACGGCTTCTTCGCCTGACGCGCGCTCTGATTCGTCCGAATCTGTCCGCCGCGCTTGTATTCTTCTTTACGACGTGATATAATCTGCATAACCAATGAGAAAGAGGGTATGAACATGAAATACGAAACGCTGCATAACGACATGGTTGCGGCCATGAAGGCCCACGATAAGGAAAGAAAAGCCGTCATCTCCACGCTGCTCGCCGATGTGAAAAAGGCGGCGATCGACGCGGGCATCAGGGATAATATCGGAGAAGAACTGGTGGATCAAGTGATCCTGAAATCCCAAAAGACGGCCAAAGAGCAGCTGGATAGCTGCCCGGACGAGCGCGCGGAGCTGAAAGCCGAGTATCAGTATAATTACGACGTGATCTGCGAATACGCCCCGAAGATGATGACCGAGGATGAAATCAGAAAGCTCCTTGCGGATTCCTTCGCGGATGTCATTTCGACGAAAAACAAGGGGCAGATCATGAAGGCGGTCATGCCCGCCCTGAAAGGCAAAGCGGACGGCAAAGTCATAAGCTCTGTCGTGGCAGACCTGTGCAAATAAGCGTTCCGCATCCATCCTGTCCGCGTCGCGCGCAGAGAAAAGGAGAGAAAACCATGCCTGACGTCGTTGCTCTGGGAGAAATGCTGATCGATTTCGCGCCTCAATCCGTCGACGAGGCGGGCTACCCTACCCTGGCTGCCAATCCGGGCGGCGCGCCGGCCAATTTCCTGGCAGCGCTGAACAAATACGGCTGCAAAACCGCCATGATCGGCAAGGTGGGCGACGACATGTTCGGCCGCCTGCTGGTGAGTACGCTGGAACGGGCCGGCATCGACGCGCGCGGCGTCGTCGTCGATCCCGCCGTCTTCACCACGATGGCCTTCGTTTCGCTGGACGCCTCCGGCAATCGCGATTTCAGCTTCGCGCGCAAGCCCGGCGCGGACACCTGCCTCCTGCCGGAGGAAGTGGACGAGACTCTGATCGCCTCCGCCCGCGTTTTCCACTTCGGCACGCTGTCGCTCACAGACGAGCCCGCCGCTTCGGCCACCCGCAGGGCGCTTTCAATCGCCAGAGAACGCGGCCTGCTTGTGAGTCTCGACCCGAACCTGCACAGGCCGCTGTGGCCTGATGAAGCCGCCGCGAAAGCCGCCATCGAGTGGAGCCTGCGTCAGGCGGACATCGTGAAGATCAGCGACGAGGAAATCGAATTCCTCTGGGCCGTTTCGCCTGAAGAAGGCGCAAGGAAGCTGCTGGCGGAATATGGCGTGTCGCTGGTCTATGTCACGCTGGGGCCGAAAGGCTGCCACGCGGCCACTCGAGCGCATCAGGTTACGGTCGGCGCCCCCTCCGGCATCCGCCCCATCGATACCACCGGCGCGGGCGATATCTTCGGCGGGAGCGCCATGAGCCGGTTCCTGCCGCTGAATAAGCGCCCCTCCGAGCTGACGGCCGGCGAGCTGGAAGACATCGTGCGCTTCGCGTGCACGGCGGCCAGCCTGTCCACGCAGAAGCACGGCGGCATCAGCAGCGTGCCCGACCTTGAAGAAGTTCTGCGAATAGTGCGGAGATGATTCCGCCGTTCCCCTTTCTCCCGCGTCAACTGTTTATTTTTTGTTTTTCAGATACTTTAGCTTGACAGCGTGCTAAAACGGTGATATAGTAAATCACAGAAAGCAACGCCCACCGGGTGGAAAAGAGGACGTTATGGAAATGGATCTGATCAGGGGGCTGCGCCGGGAGGAACAGATCGTGCTCGAGCTGCGCGATCTGTATGAGCGGTACGGCTTCCGCAAATACCGCATGGGGAAATTCGAGGAATACGACGTATACATGGAAAACAAGAATTTCCTCAGGAATCCCAACATCATTACGTTCCGCGATCTTGACGGCCGCCTGCTGGCTCTCAAGCCGGACGTTACGCTGTCAATCGCCAAAAACACGCACGCCACCGCGCAGTCCAGCGAGCGGGTATATTATCAGGAGAACGTGTACTGGCTGGAAAAGCAGAGCGGCTGCCGGGAAATCGGCCAGCTGGGGCTGGAGTACATCGGCAGGCTGGACGCCATGTCCTCCTGCGAAGTGCTGATCCTCGCCCAGAAAACGCTGGACGCCATCGGCGAGCGGCACATGATGCAGTTGTCGCACATCGGCTTCTGGGTATCGCTGCTGGACGGTCTGGGCATCGGAGAGGCGCTGCGCCAGGCGCTGCTGGAATGCGTGCACGGAAAGCGGCTGCACGAGCTGCGCGAGCTCCTGGAAGGCGCGTCGGTGCCGCCCGCGGCGGCGGAGCTCGTGGTCAAGGCCGCGGGCCTCAACGGGGATCTCCGCGAAACGCTGTCGGAGGCTCGGCGCGTCGCCATATCCGGCGGCATGACCGAGGCTTTGGACGAGCTGGAAGCGGTCTATGGCCTGCTGGAACAAGCGGGCTGCGCCGATGGGCTGAAGCTGGATTTCTCGCTGGTCAACGACAGCGATTACTACGACGGCCTCATCTTCCAGGGCTTTGTGGAAGGCGTCCCCCGCGCGCTGCTCAACGGCGGCTATTACGGACGGCTGCTGCGCAAGTTTGGACGCGAGCTGGACGCCATCGGTTTCGCGGTGTATCTGAACGAGCTGGATCTGCTGTTCCGCGGCCAGCGCCCAACCGACGTGGACGCGCTCATCCTCTATGACGGCAGCACGGATTTCAACAGCCTGATGAACGCCGCGAATACCCTGCGGGCAGCCGGAACGCGGGTGCGCCTCGAGCGCAGCAAACCGGACAACATACGCTGCGGCGCGGTCTATCGTTTCAGCGCGGACGGCTTGAAGGAGGCGGACGGGAATGCTTAACATCGCTCTGCCCAAGGGGCGGCTGGGCGACCAGGTATACGCCCTGTTTTCCCGGATCGGCTGCGACTGCGGCGCTCTGTATGGAGATGACCGCCGGCTGGTGCTGGAAAGCCCGGAAAACGGCGTCCGATACCTGCTTGTGAAGCCGTCCGACGTGGCCATATATGTGGAGTACGGCGCGGCGGACATCGGCGTGGTGGGCAAGGACATCCTCCTGGACAGCAATCCCGATGTGTACGAGCTGCTCGACCTGGGCATTGGCCGGTGCCGCATCTGCGTGGCCGGGCCGGAGGACTACGTGGAGGATCGCGAACGGGTGCTGCGCGTGGCCACAAAATTCCAGACCGTGGCGAACAACTACTATTCCTCTCGCAACCGGGAGATTCAGATCATCCGGCTGAACGGCTCCATCGAGCTGGCGCCCATACTGGGCCTCACGGACGTGATCGTAGACATCGTGGAATCGGGCCGCACGCTCAGGGAGAATCACCTGAAGGTTCTGGAAACCATCGTGCCCGTGAGCGCGCGGCTGATCGCCAACCGCGCCAGTTACCTGTTCAAAAACGAACTGATTACCGGAATCACAGCAAAGCTGCAGGAGGTGCTTCCGCAATGATGAGGATCATGCCGGTGGATGAGTTCCGGCCTGAAGAATTCAAAACTCTGCCCATCCAGGCCGGCAACGACATAGAAGCGGCGGTCGACGAGATCATCGCCACCGTGCGCCGGGAAGGCGACCAGGCGCTGAAGGATTACGCCGCCCGGTTCGACAGGGCGCAGATCGGTTCCGTGACGGTCAGCGAGGCGGAAATCGAGGACGCCTTCGCCGCCTGCGACGCGCCATTCCTCGAAACGCTGCGCGCCGCGCGGGACAATATCGAAGCCTTTCACCGGCGGCAGGTCAGGAACAGCTTCGTGATCAGCGAGCAGGAAGGCCGCGTCATGGGCCAGCGGGTCATTCCCCTGCGGCGCGTGGGGCTGTATGTGCCCGGCGGCACCGCCAGTTATCCCTCGTCCGTGCTGATGAACGCCATACCGCCCCGGATCGCCGGAGTGAAGGAAATCATCATGGCCACGCCGCCGGGACGGGACGGTCGGGTGAATCCCGCCATTCTGTGCGCGGCGAAGCTGGCGGGCGTCACGAAAATCGTGAAAGCGGGCGGCGCTCAGGCCATCGCGGCGCTGGCCTACGGCACGGAATCCGTGCCGCCGGTCGACAAAATCGTGGGACCGGGCAACATCTACGTGGCCACCGCCAAGCGCCGGGTCTACGGCGTGGTGGATATAGACATGATCGCCGGGCCCAGCGAGATCCTGGTGCTGGCGGACGGCGCCAGCAATCCTTCCTTTGTGGCGGCCGACCTGCTCTCCCAGGCGGAGCATGACAAGATGTCCTCCGCCATCCTGATCACCGACAGCGCTGATTTGGCCGCGGCGGTGCAGGCGGAGGTGGAGCGGCAGCTGGAGCGGCTGCCCCGGCGGGATATTGCCCGCGCCTCCATCGAAAACAACGGCAAGATCGTGCTCGTGCAGAATCTGGAGCAGGGTCTGGCCATCGCCAACATGATTGCGCCCGAGCACCTGGAGCTGTGCGTGGACGAGCCCTTTGCCCTGCTGGGCCGGGTGGAAAGCGCAGGAAGTGTTTTCCTCGGCCGCAATGCCCCGGAGGCGCTGGGCGATTACTGGGCGGGGCCCAACCACATATTGCCCACCAGCGGCACGGCGCGCTTCTCCTCTCCCCTGTCGGTGGACGATTTCGTGAAAAAATCCCAGTTCCTGTATTATTCGCGGGATGCGCTGGCCGAAGCCAAAGACCACATCGCGGCCTTCGCCCGGCGCGAAGGGCTTGACGGCCACGCCAATTCCGTAACGATTCGATTCGGAGAGACGCTATGAGCAGATTCATGAGCGAGCGTCTGCAGGCGCTCAAAGCCTACGTGCCCGGCGAACAGCCCCGGCGTGACGGCATCATCAAACTGAACACCAATGAGAGTCCCTTCCCGCCGGCGCCAGGCGTGGCCGGAGCCGTGGCCCAGGCCGCGCAGGATCTCAGGCTGTATTCCGATCTGTCGGCAAAACGCCTCATCGAACTGCTGGCGAAAACCTATGGCGTCACGGAAAGCCAGGTGATCGTCGGCAACGGCTCGGACGAGCTGCTGGCTTTCGCCTTTCAGGCCTTCGGGGGCGGCGGGCTGGCCTTTCCGGATATCACCTACGGCTTCTACCCGGTGTGGGCGGCGCTGTACGGCCTGGACGCTAAAATCATTCCCCTGTCCCCGGATTTCTCCGTTCGGCCGGAGGATTACATGGGCATCGGCCGCTGCACGGTGCTGGCCAATCCCAACGCGCCCACGGGCCGGGCGATCCCTCCCGCGGCGCTGGCGGAAATCGCCGTCTCAAACCCAGACAGGGTGCTGATCGTGGACGAGGCCTACGCCGATTTCGGCGAGGAATGCGCCCTCGGGCTTCTCGAGGGGCACGACAACATACTGATCGTGCGCACGTTCTCCAAATCCCGTCAGCTGGCGGGCGGACGGCTGGGCTTCGCCATCGGCAGCGAGGCGCTGATCGACGATCTCAACCGCGTCCGGTATTCCTTCAATCCGTACAATGTGAACGCGCTGACCCAGGCGGCGGGCGCGGCCGCGCTGGAGGATCCGGCGTATTTCAACGCCTGCCTTCGGGCCGTGATCGAGACGCGCGCCTGGACGGCGTCAAAGCTGGAAGAACTCGGCTTTGTCGTGACGCCCAGTCAGACCAACTTCCTGTTTGCCGCCGCGCCCGGGCTGACCGGCGGCGAGTATCAGCGCAGGCTGCGCGAAAAAAACATCTTCATCCGCTATTTCGATCTGCCCCGTATCGGGAACTACGTGCGCATCACCATAGGGACGCAGGCGCAGATGGAGCGGCTGATCGAGGCGACAAAGGAGCTGCTTTCATGAGACAGGCTGAAATCAACCGCCGCACCGCGGAGACGGAAATCGCCCTGACGCTGAACCTGGACGGCGCGGGCTGCGCCTCCATCGACACGGGCGTGGGTTTCCTGAACCATATGCTGGAGCTGTTCTGCTTTCACGGCCGTTTCGACATGACGCTGCAATGCCGCGGCGACGTTCAGGTGGACGACCATCACACGGTTGAGGATACCGGCATCGCGCTGGGGCTGGCCGTGTCGCAGGCGCTGGGCGACAGGAAGGGTATCGCGCGATACGGCAATTTTCTGCTGCCCATGGACGAGGCGCTCGTGATATGCGCCGTCGACCTGTGCGGCCGGGACACACTCGGCTGGCAGGTGACCATTCCCGCGCAGAAGGTGGGCAGCTTCGACACCGAGCTCGCTCAGGAGTTCATGCTCGCCTTTACCCGCAACGCGAAAACGTGCCTGCACTTCTGCCAGCTGGCCGGCGGCAATTCGCACCATATTCTCGAAGCGGTGTTCAAGGGCTTCGGCCGGGCGATGCGCCAGGCCGTATCCATCGATCCGACCTGCGCGGACGCCACGCCTTCCTCCAAAGGCGTGCTGTGAGGTAATGACCATGATTGCGATCATTGACTACGGCGTCGGCAACCTGTATTCCATCAGCCATTCGCTGGCCTTTCTTGGCATCGAAAGCGACGTGACCGGCGATCCGGAGGCGGTTAGCAGGGCTGAAGGGCTGATCCTGCCCGGCGTGGGCGCTTTCGGCGACGCCCGGAAGAAACTGGCCGAAGCAGGCCTGGACAGGGCGGTAACGCATGCTGCGCAGAATGGAACGCCCCTGCTGGGCATCTGCCTGGGTATGCAGCTGCTGTTTGACAGGAGCTATGAGTTCGGCGAGCATCAGGGGCTGGGGCTGATTCCCGGCGAGATCCGCCCGCTGCGGCCCGATATCCCGGAAACTCTCAAAGTACCCCACATCGGCTGGAATGCGCTCTCGCTCCTGAGACCCTGTCCGCTGGCAAAATACCTTTCGGAGGGCGACAGCGTGTACTACGTGCATTCTTTCTATGCCAAAGGCGCCGGAAATGCGGTGAAGGCGGTCTCAGACTACGGCGTGCCAGTGCCGGGCCTGGTTCAGGCAGGCAACGTATTCGGCGCTCAGTTTCACCCGGAGAAGAGCGGTCCGGTGGGGCTATCCGTGCTGCGGGCCTTCGGGGAGGTGGTTTCATGCTGATCTTCCCGGCCATTGACCTGCGGAACGGACAGGTGGTGCGCCTCACCGAGGGCGATTACGATCGCATGACCGTATACGGCAGCGACGCGCTGTCGACGGCGAAAGCTTTCGCGGAAGCGGGAGCGGCGCATCTGCACGTGGTGGACCTGGACGCGGCCCGCGATGGCGGGCAGAAAAACTTCGCCGTCATCGAGAAACTGGCCCGCGAAAGCGGGATGCGGCTGGAGGTGGGCGGCGGCGCGCGTAGCGAGGACAGCGCTCGGCGCTATCTCGACGCGGGCATCGAGCGCGTGATACTGGGTTCTGCGGCGGTAGAGCAGCCGGCGCTGCTGGAACGGCTGGCCGCGCTGTACCCCGGCCGCATTGCCGCGGGCGTGGACGCGCGAGACGGCCTGATCGCCATTCACGGCTGGCGCACGCTGACGGATATCCCTGCCTTCGATTTCGTAAAATCCCTGCCCGAACGGGGCGTCGATACCGTGATCTATACCGACATTGCCCGCGACGGCAATCTTGCGGGGCCAAACCTGGCCGCCTATGAACGGCTGGCCGGCGTCGCGGGGCTGCGGGTGGTAGCCTCCGGGGGCGTGTCTTCCCTGGAGAACGTGGCTGCTCTGGCCCGGCTGAAGCTGTATGCCGCCATCATCGGCAAGGCGCTCTACGCGCGGCGCATCGATCTGCGCGCCGCCATCGGGGCCGCCCGGGAAGGAGGCGCATCATGATCGCCAAAAGAATTATACCCTGCCTGGATGTGAGGGACGGCCGGGTGGTCAAGGGCGTCAATTTCGAGGGCATCCAGGATGTGGCCGATCCGGTGGAAATGGCCAGATATTACAACGAAAGCGGCGCTGACGAGCTGGTATTCTACGACATCACCGCCTCCTTCGAGGGACGCGGACTGTTTATGGATATCCTCAGGCGCACGGCCGCCGAAGTCTTCATCCCGCTGACCGTGGGCGGCGGCATCCGCGACCTGCCGGATTTTGAGCGCGCACTCTCCAGCGGCGCCGACAAGGTGAGCGTCAATTCCGGCGCGATCGCCGACCCTTCGCTCATCGACCGGGCGGCCCGGCGCTACGGCAGTCAGTGTGTCGTGTTGTCCATGGACGTGAAGCGCGTGAACGGGCGGTTTCACCTGTTCGCCAAGGGCGGTCGGGTGGACACCGGCATCGACGCGCTCGACTGGGCGCACGAGGGTCAGGAGCGCGGCGCGGGCGAGCTGGTTGTGAACAGCATCGACACGGACGGCGTAAAGCGCGGTTTCGACCTGGACATGCTGCGGGCCGTGGCGGAACGGGCGGATATACCCATCATCGCCTCCGGCGGCGCGGGCTGCATGGAGGATTTCAAGACGCTGTTCGAACGCGTGCCCCAGGTGGACGCCGGACTCGCCGCATCCATTTTCCACCGCCGCGAGGTGCCGCTGCCCGCACTTAAGAGCTATCTGGCGGCGCAGGGCATTCCCATGCGGATCCTGAAGGAGGAAAACCGAAATGACGATTGACGATCTGAAATTTGACGCGGCTGGACTGATTCCCGCCGTGGTGCAGGACTACTTCTCCAAGCAGGTGCTCACCGTGGCCTACATGAACCGCGAGTCGCTGGAAATATCCATGAAGGAGGGCCGCACCTGCTTCTACTCCCGTTCCCGTCAGACGCTTTGGCGCAAGGGCGAGACCTCCGGCAACACGCAGGAAATCGTGACCATCCGCGCGGACTGCGACGGCGACGCGCTGGTGGTCGAGGTGATCAAGGCGGGCCCGGCCTGCCACACCGGCGCGGAAAGCTGCTTCTTCAACGAGCTCTACCAGAGCGGCGCTCACCAGTCGTTCTCGCTGGAAGCGCTTTATTCCCTGCTGCAGGGACGCAAGACCAGCCCGAAAGAGGGCAGCTACACCACCTACCTGTTCCAGAAGGGCATCGACAAGATCCTCAAGAAGGTAGGCGAAGAATGCACCGAGGTGATCGTAGCCGGCAAGGGCGGCGACAAGGAGGAAACCGTTTTCGAGATTGCCGATCTGACCTATCACGTCATGGTGTTGATGGTCGAGATGGGTATAACGCCCGCCGACGTATTCGCCCAGCTTGCCAGCCGGCACGTGGTGGATCACAAGGTGAAACAGGAAAAAATGCAATGACGCCCAAATCTCGGCGAAAAGGACTGCCCTGCCTTTCATGGCGGAGCAGTCCTCTTCTGTTTACACTGTTTTTCCCTGTCCCCTGACGGAGGCGGCCGCCTGCCGCAGCCGAACCGCCGTTGCGCGAACTTTATCAGCCCTTATAGTGGCGGTATTTCTCCACTGCGTCCAGAATGGTCACCACGTTGTCCAGCGGAATCTCATAGTTCAGCTCCACGTTCAGTCCCAGGCCGCCCTGCGGCAGATACAGGCTCTCCACCGCCTCGGCCACATGATCCCACAGCTGTGAATGCGTGGCCACCGGGAACAGCTGCCGGTCGAGATCCAGGCTGATGGGGATGATACGATCCTTCCGGCACACGCGCACCAAATTATCCAGGCCGTTGGCGCGGAACTGCGGGTTGATGATGTCCACGCCGCACTCGACGAGATCGGGCATGATTTCCCAGATGCAGCCGTCGGTGTGCATGAAAATCAGCTGCGAAGGCTTATAAGCCTTCACCAGCCCATACAGTTTTCGGAAGCAGGGCTTCATATACCGCCGCCAGCGCTCCGCGCCGATCGCCAGCCCCTTCTGCGTGCCCAGGTCGTCGCCGAAATAGATCAGCTCGCCCATGCGCGGCAGGACGGCCGCCACCTGATACATATTGTATTCCAGTACTTTGTCGATGAGCGTCCTGATGACGTCGCCTTCCTCGGCGAACCAGATCATGACGTTCTCGAAGCCGCACAGGTCCAGCAGGCGCAGATACATAAAGCCGTGAGGCAGCCGTCCGTCCCTGCAACCGGGAATTGTCAGGCTGAACACATCCTCCTCCGTCTTTACCGGATGCCCTACCACGATGGCCTCGTTGCCGGCGTGCTCGTTGTGCCATTCGCAGTTCCATTCATCGATATAGACGCCCTTCCTGTAGCTGGCCTGGAGGTTATCCTCCACGTGCTCCAGATCCATTTTCAGGCCGTTGAAGAACTGCGGATACTGATCGACGATTCGCTGCAGTTCGTCGCCGTATTTTATCCACATGGCAGGCAGTATGCCTATGGAGACCGGTATTGTATCCGGAGATTCCATGCGAACCGCCTGAATCAGATTGGACATGCGCTGATCCCTCCTGTTCTTCCTGACTGAATAGAAGCCGCCACGCAGGCGATAATCCGATTATAAACTGTTTGATTCGTAAAGTCAACAAACGGAATGAAATTCATGCCGCCATGAATGGCGCGGCTCTGGTTTCTCCCCTCGTTGACAAAGCCCATGCCGCATGTTAAAATGACGATGGTTTCCCCGGAGCCGCGGCGGCAGCCCGGCTATCGGCACCGCGGATCGTTCCCGGCGCGGAACCTCCCGGTATCCCGGACCGTCTTTAGCTTGACAGCATAAGGAGGTGATCGCAGTGGACGCGCGTCCCATTCTCTGGATCGTGGTTCCCTGTTACAACGAGGAGCAGGTGTTGCCGCTCACGGCGGGCATGTTCTTTGATAAACTCAACGCATTGATTCAGGCCGGAACGATCAGCGACAGCAGCCGCGTGCTGTTCGTCAACGACGGATCGAAGGACAAGACCTGGCAGATCATCCGTGATCTGGCGAAGCGGGAGAAACACTGCATCGGCATCAGCCAGAGCCGAAACCGGGGCCATCAGAACGCCGTGCTGGCGGGACTGATGGAGGCGAAGGACAAATGCGACATCACCATCTCC